>JACUUN010000111.1 GCA_014859265.1 Coriobacteriia bacterium | reverse complement strand
TACGCGGTTTCCAGAAGCGAGACTAGGTGCTGGCGATACACGTGGGGTCGCCCGGACTGAGGAAGAGGCGAGAGGACCTCGCACTCCTACCGCTTGTGCGTCACCTCGATGTCCGGGAGGGCCGTCGAGACAACCTCCACGCGGTCGTCGTACAGGCTGAGCGTAACCATGTCGCGGTCCGACTCGCTGATCATCTCATCGGTGATGGTGAGCGTGAAGCTCATCTCCGTGCCGTCTCGCCCGTCCGGGTAGACGAAGACTCTGACCTCCGAGCCCCTGGCGTACGGACCGATTGCCGTGTTGTCACCGCCGTACTCCATGTTCGGGTACCAGGAACCGAGTCCCTTCGTCCACACTTCGAGATTGCTGTTCGAGGACCGCTCGGTGTCATCGAAGACAACGACGCGCAGCGACACATCATCGGTCCTGCTCGTCTTCTTCTCTTCTCCTGCATCCTGCGCTCCAGGAGCAGACGTTGCGGTTGTTCCTGATTGCTCCTGTGCCGGAGCGTCCGCGACTTCCAGACTCTCACCACCGCTCGCGCAACCAGCGGAGGCCACCAGCGCCACAAGAAGGGCGACTCCCGCCAGTCGAACACACCTCGCATGTGCTCCCCGCATCTGGTCTCCTTCGTACCTCTCCTCCTGTACCTCGAGGTTAGCACATGGCCGCACTCGGAGGCCCTGAGAAGCCGTCTGAGAGCGATTGGCTCGTCCTCCGGGCGAGACCACCCTCGGGAGAAACGATCCGGCGTGTGAACGAAGTACCCCAGCCGGTCTCGCCCTACGCGACCGACAACGGCACGGGAGCTCCGAGCGCGGCGAGAACACCTGCCGATGGTGCATGCGCGGGTGCGCCCACTGGCGTGTACAACCGGCCGCACCGCAGGGACGTGCCTACCGAGCAATCGGGGTGTATGTTGAACGTGCACGAACCGCATAGGTCATGGTTAGGACAGTGCCAACAGTCTGGCTTCCGTTCGTCGGCGAAGGGGGGTGGCCGATGCCGTTGAAAGTGGCGGGTGCACCAATCGTCGGGCTGCTGATCATCATCGGGGCTGTCTTGGATCGCAATGTTCCGTTCATCTTCGTCGGATTGGCAGTGATGGTGTACGGAATCTGGGCGTGGCTTCGCTACTCAAGCGGCTAGTTGCCGGGGCGCTCCATGAGTGACTGAATGACTCTGAGGGGAGTCCGACGTGGGGTTCTTCTCGAAAGCCAAAGAGTTGGGATCGCTTGAGTTCGGGTTTACGGAGGACAACAGAGTCACCGTCCTGGATGGAATACCGCCCGGTGGTGACTTCATCCCAAACGACGTGCTCTACCCGTTCCTTTTCGTGGGCAAGTTGCTCTACAACTTCCCAGCTGGAAGCGGACAAGGGGTGGCTGCTGGCGCACTCGCACGGCTAAGTGAACGACTTACCTCACTCGGCAGCGAGAGTCTGGAGGACCTCAACGTCTCCCTGTTCGACATGTGTTCAGCGGGTTTCGGGTGGGCTGAGACTGGTCGTGAGGTTCGCTGGAAGTACCGAGGGGACTACTTCCCCATGAACGACGGCACGGTTCGAATAGAGACGCATTTCTCGACCGGACGGTTTGACGAGCTGCACCGCGCTGCGATTGACGCTGCATTTGACTATGCCCGGCACAGGGCAGGCAAGCTAGGAGGTGCCGTGGTCATCGGAGCGGGAGGATTGATGTCGAATACTGCTGAGCACGGCATACCCAATCCGATGGCTCCTTTGATCCGGGCGCGGAGTGCGGCGGCCCTTGTGGCCCAAGTGATGGAGACTGGTGAACTGCCGTTCTGATGCTCCGACGCTCGTCGGTGCCACTGCCCTCCGTCCGCTATGCCCGCGAGCTCGCCCCCGCCCCCCCCGGAAGCGAGAAGGCCTCGCTGGCGAGCAGCCGCGAGGGCCTTCCCTTGCGTCCTCCTTAACGGTCTTCGGTCGGGCAGGGCGTCGCCGCCTCTGGAGGCCATGGCGAGCACAAATCCGAGCCACGCTCTGTCCATCACGCCTCCTCCTGCACCCCCACGAACGCGTCGTAGTCGTTCTGCACGCATCGTGTCGCGGCGCCTGCTACCGGCCACTCGGGTCTACTGAGGCGGCTTGCACACCTTGCAGGGCTCGTAACCCTGCGCCTTCGCGTCGGCTAGGGAGATTGGAATCTTGCTCTTCGAGAGGTACCGGCACCCATCGCGGTGGTACTTCTCGCCGGTGTTCGTCACGTACACCGTCTCCGACGAATCTGACGGTGGCTTGGGTTTCGGCTCCGGCTCCGGTTCGGGCTCAGGCTCCGGCGCCCACAAGCCCGCCTGTTCGTTTCGGGCCTCCTCCTGGAACACCTTGTACGTCTCCACGTACTTCACGTTGGGAGGGATGGTCATCAGCTGTGCGTAGCCTGCCAGCAGCAGTTGCGCGTTGAACAGGTGCTGGCGAATCTCGCGCTCCCCGGGCTCTGTTGATGAAGGCTCCTCCAGCCAGACGTAGGCGAGCAGCCGTCCATACTTGTCCCGCAGCTCCGCGTCCGTCTCCAGGTACACGGTCTTGCCATCGAGTTCTCGCTTCGTGTAGGCCGAGGCCTCCTGGCCGTACGGTTCGACCTCGTTGGTGGACTCGGGACAGTCCACGCCGATGAAGCGCACCTTCTCGACCTTGCCATCCTCGTAGGTCACCTCCACCGTGTCGCCGTCTACGACGCGCGTCACCGTGACCTTCGAGAAGGAAGTCTTCGGTTCGGGTTCAGGCTCCGGCGTGGGCCGCTCTGTGGGCTTGGTTTCGGGCTGGGCTGGCTGCTCCTCGCCGATCCTCGAGGGGCGGTCCTCGACCGGAACTGTCCCCGCCCTCGGGAGCGCCGAGGAGAGTAGACCGAGAGCGATGATCGCTCCGACGGCGGATAGGGCGATCCGCGCGTTTCTTGAGAACATCTGGCGTTGCCACATGAGGTAGATCAGAAACAGGATTGTGAAGGGAAGGAAGAGCAGCCCCAGCACAACGTGCCACCACTGCAGCGACCCGAGTTGTTCCTTGAGGTCGAATCCCGGCGAGCTCGCGGCTGGCTGCTCTGACCGCGGGAGGCTCTGCGCCCAAGACTGCCACTCATCGCTGACCCAGGTGATCTGACCGAACCGGTCGTACTCCAGAACCTGTTGGACCGTTACCGGTGTGCCGCCAATGGCGAACGCCTTCTTCGCCTCATCGTAGGTCAGGACTCGGCCGTCGACGTACTTCCCGATTTCCATCGGAGTCCCCCTGCACTCTTAGGTCAGCCCGCCCGGTTCGCGTTCTGCTCGATGCCCCTGCTAGAAAGCCTCCCACTGACTCACGGCCTCGCGCATCTGCTTGGCGTTCTCGAAGCTCTCGAGAGCCGACTGCCGACGGGACGAGAGCAGGCAGCGCGCGCACCAGTTCAGCGCCTGCTTCACCTCTGACCGCTCCCGTCTGCATTTGCCTCCGAGAACGGGTCGTCGGACTCGTCGATCTCTACTGAAGGCGCCGGCGGAGGCGCAGGTTCATGGGCGGCAATCAGCAGCGGGGAGGCGCTCCGGGACCGCCGCGGCTTGGGCCCCGCAGCTGCGGCGAGCAGCTTCAGGCGCGGGCGGTGCCACATGTACACCGGGAAGGCGATCCCCCAGATCGCGAAGACCAGGATTCCCCAGAGCAGCGGATCGTTGTCGAGCCACCAGTGCGTCAGGCCCTTGCGGATCCCGAGCTTCTTCGCGTCCAGGCCTACACCGATTCCGAGAACCGCAGAGAACAAGAGCCACGCCGACGCAGGCACGTCAGCACCGAACGCGAGGACCAGGACTCCGAGCACGACCCACACGCCGGTCCAGTCCGGCTTCACCGCCGCCAGCTTCGCGCACTCCGGGCAGGCGTCGTAGTCGTCCGCGTACTCCTTGTCGCACACGCCGCATCGCTTCATCGGCTGCCCCCTCTCCTTCTCCGGGCAGCGCCCCTCGAGCCGCAGTCTACTCCTCGGCGACGGTTTCCGAGAGGAGTTGCCTGCGCTGCGTTCGGGGCAGATTCGGAGCATCCGGGGCGCTTGAGGCGAGGTCGCGGCGCATCGCACGCAGCTCAGGCGCAGGTGAGCGGTGGTGCCCGGGGAGGGACTCGAACCCTCACGGCCTTTCGGCCACCGGTTTTTGAG
>JACUUN010000023.1 GCA_014859265.1 Coriobacteriia bacterium | reverse complement strand
CAGGATGGCGCACTTCTTCAGTGGGGTGTACGGATGGATGTTCATCTCCGTGCTCGCACTGGGCATAGGCGCGTTCTCCCTCCTGGCCTCGCGTTCCACGCGGCACCTTCCCGTCGTGCAGCTGACGGCTTCGGCCATGTACGTCGTCGCGATCTTCCTCAAACGCTACGCGCTCATGTCGATGGGTTTCGTCATCGATCCGCTGGGGCAGTACACACCGCCGTATTTCCCCAGTCTTGTCGAGGTGCTGCTCGCCCTCGGCTTACTCTCGCTCGGCGTGCTCGCCATGACGATTGCGGCTAAGGTGCTCCCGCTCAGCGTGCCCGAGACGGAGCACGGCCACGGTCACGGCTCGCCCCAAACCGAGGTTGCCTCGGAACCCTCGCTCGAGGCCGGGTGATGTGGTTGTGAAGCTCGTCGAGAAGACGTGGACATCCCTGATGCCATGGGTGCGTAAGTACAGGATGACCATCGCGAGCGCCGCCCTAGTGCTGCTAGTGCTGCTCGCCGTGCCCGTGGTGGCGACCTCGGCCTCACCGTCGTTCTTCGGCCGGTACCACGATCTTTCGCAGAACTACGATGAGCTCCAAACCTCGATGCACGCCGGGATTGGCTGTCGCGAGTGTCACACGGACACCCGGGGCACCCTCGTCTACAGCCTTGCGCTCGTGGGCGACTTCTACACAGGCTTGGTGCGGGAGCAGCGAGCGCCGGTCTTCCTCGAGTTCGATTCACCGCGCAGGGAGGCGTGCCTCGCATGTCACGAGGACTCCTGGAGCTACGACATCGAGCGCACGTCGCGGATTCCGCACCCGGCCCACCTGCGCCTGGCGAGCGAGACCCGGGAGTGCGTGGAGTGCCACAAGTGGACCGCGCACGAAGAGACCTACATGGAGGCGCACAAGGAGATGCCGTTCTCCGGCATCTGCGTGGCCTACGGGTGCCACGTGGGCTTCCGGTCGGAAGACCAGTGCACGAGCTGTCATCACGCCTTGCGTGACGAGACCGAAGACTGGCTCGCCGAGCATCCGCGGATTGCGCAGACAATCGGCACGAACGCCTGTCTCGAATCGTGTCATGACGCCGATCAATGCCGAGTGTGTCACACGACCGGAGAGCGGCCGGTCTTCGACGGGCTTGTGACCGAGACGGGACTGAGAGTCATCGAGCGGCTCCATGTGCGTGCCGATTGGATCGAGAAGCACGGAGCTCAGGCACTCGAGGACCAGTCGAAATGCATGCGGTGCCATGTGTCCGACAGCGAGTGCCGTGCGTGTCACGCGCACCGTCCGGCGTCCCACGAGCCGGTCGCTACGTGGATCAGCCGCCACAAGGACCTCGCCGACGACGGACGGCGCTGCCTGACGTGTCACGAGAAGTCGTGGTGCGAGGCGTGTCACGAGCAGTTCAAGGAGATGCGCTAGGTGGCCGAGCACGAGACATCGCGGTTCACCGAGGATGAGGAGGCTGTCGGCACGGATGCGGCACCCGGTTCGCCGGGGATGCCCGCCGCCCCGCCGCGCAAGCGCCGGGCCAGGATCGTCGCGGCCGTGTTCTTCGCCGCCATGGTCGGGCTGTTGGCGCTCCCGCTCGTCTCGACGGTGCAGCCGGCGTATTATGCGCGCTACCCTGGGTTGCAGGAGCGCATGGACAACTGGCGCGTGTCGACGCACGGCCGCATGAGCTGTGTGAGCTGCCACGTCCATCCTGGCGCGCGGGGACTCCTCTCGTTCGCCGCACGCTCGATACCCGCCTTCTACGTGCAGCTGGTCTGGGGCCCGCACGAAACGAATCTACTCGAGCCTCCCGATCGCACTGCGTGTCAGAAGTGCCACACGAGCTACCGCCAGGTCTCCGCCGACGGTGACCTGCTCATCCCGCACCGCGCCCACGTCGAGATCCTCGAGATCGAGTGCGTGGTCTGTCACAGCGAGCTCGTGCACGCCGAGAGCCCCGAGGGGTTCAACCGGCCGGCGATGAAGATGTGTCTCGAGCAGTGTCACGACGGCGAGATCGCCGGCGACGAGTGCGTCAAGTGCCATACGCGCAAACACGTGCCCGAGGACCATCTCAGGACGGATTGGCTCGAGATTCACGCCGAGATGGTCGACACGATCGAGTGCGGTGAGTGTCACGCATGGACATCCGACTACTGCGGGGACTGCCACAGCAAGAGGCCGGTGACGCACGTCGGCAACTGGAAGGAGGGCCACGCCGAGCGCGCGCGGACCCACGCGGCGGGCTGCATGGTCTGCCACTCGCAAGAATCCTGCGAGGAGTGTCACTGATGCGCCGTCTGCTGCTGCGCGGGTGGACCGATCGTACTCCCGCCGAGAAGCGCCACTTTGCCGCGCGGGTGGGGCTCGTCGTGCTCGCGCTCGTCGTGCTCGTCGTCATCCCGGCTTACCTCGCGTCCAAGCCCTCGTTCATGCAACGCTACGCGGCGTTCGAACCCGCGTACGAGACGTGGACTGAGTCGCTGCACGACCGGGTTTCGTGCCAACAGTGCCACGTCCCGCCGGACCTGCCGGCACGCGCGCTCTATACCACGC
Source organism: Coriobacteriia bacterium (assembly GCA_014859265.1). Classification (GTDB taxonomy): domain Bacteria; phylum Actinomycetota; class Coriobacteriia; order Anaerosomatales; family SLCP01; genus SKKZ01. The sequence continues at coordinate 21,480 of JACUUN010000023.1, read as the reverse complement.
GGATGTTCGGTGAGTTCTATCTCTCACTCGTGCTCCCGGCACGCGAGCCGGCACTCCTCGGCACACCGACCAACGAGGCGTGCTCTCGCTGCCATATGGAACTGCGCACCGTCTCACCGTCTGGCGACCTCAACATCCCGCACCGGGCACACGTCGAAATGCTCGGCATGGATTGCGTCGAGTGCCACGGGTACCTCATCCACGAGGTGAGTGCCGAGGGCTCGCACACGCCGCCGATGGCCGGCTGTCTGACCTGCCACGACGGCGAGACCGCCAAGCGCGAGTGCTCGGCGTGCCACACCGACAAGGACCAGCCCGACACGCACCTCGAGCCGGACTGGGTCTTCGCCCATCCGGCTGCCGAGGACGAGAGCTGCAACCGCTGCCACGGCTGGACCGAACACTGGTGCGTCGATTGCCATGCGGTCCGCCCGGCCTCTCACGGTGAGGATTGGCGCGCGCAGCACCGCTTCCGCGTCGAGAACCACCGCAACTGCGAGGCCTGCCATGTCGGCTCCTTCTGCGTCCGCTGCCACGGGCGGGTTCCCTCGCTCAATTACGACTCGACGATCACGCTCGTCGATCGGTAGGTGACGGCGTGGAGCGCTCCCAGCAGTCGCACTCCCCCGGACGCCGCGCGCGCATCGCACTCGCGGTGGTGGTCGGGGTCGTGGCGCTCTTCGCGCTCGCTGACGTCGTGACGTCCTCGCCGGCGCTCTGCGGCTCGTGTCATGAGATGCAGCCGAGCCACGTTTCCTGGACCGAGTCTGCTCACACGGGGGTGCGCTGCGTTACCTGCCATGAGACGCCGCGCGAGTGGTACGCGCGTCCCGCGACCCTCGCCGAGCGTAGCCGACTGCTCAGCCGGGATACCTGGCGGCATCTGACCGGGCGGCTCGGTGAGCCCGCCGACCCGCGTGTCATCGGCCGCACCTCACCGATGCCCGACGAGATCTGTCTGCGCTGCCACGACCCGAACCGCAAGGCGACCTCTGGCTTCCGAATCCTCATCGACCATCCCGAGCACGCCAAGCGCACCGGATCGTGCGTCGCGTGCCACGTCTACACCGCACACACAGACCCCGTCCTCGGCCGGCCACTCTCGCTCATGACGCGCTGCTTTGACTGCCACGGCACACCCGGGGAACCGGACGCCCCGGCCACCTGCGAGACATGCCACCCATCCGGCTTCGACCTCCGGCCGGCGTCGCACCTGGAAGACCCCTGGATGCGTGACCATGGCTTTTCCGTTTCGGCCGACTCGCAGTTCTGCACTATGTGCCACCAGCAGAGCTACTGCGACAGCTGCCACGGGCTGGAGATGCCGCACCCCGAGGGGTGGTTGGGGGGCGATTTCGGCCACGCCGTGTTCGCCGAGCGCGAGCGCGAGGTGTGCGAGCAGTGCCATACGGAGAAGCCCGACTCGTGCACCGTGTGCCACCATCGAACCTTCGACGCGGCGCGGGGTAGCTGGGTCGACCAGCACTTCCTCGAGGCGCGCACCGCCGGAGTCGTCTCGTGCATGGAGTGCCATTCGCCGCTCTCCTGCGCGCAGTGCCACAAGGCCCCGGCGGGCGTCCCGGAGCCCTAGTTCGGCGGGCGGCACACCTTGCACGGTTCGTAGCCGCGGGCCTTCGCATCAGCGAGCGAGATCGGGATCTTGCTCTTGGCGAGGTAGCGGCAGCTGCTGGCGTGGTACTTCTCGCCGGTGTTGGTGACGTAGACGGTGGTGTTCGCGCTCGCCGAACCCGGTGCGGGGGCAGGAGCCGCTGTGGTGGGCGGCGCGTTCGCCGGGTTGGCCTCGAGGTCCCATAGGCCGCGGCCGGCCTCGCGGGCCTCGGTCTGGTAGCGAGTGAAGTAGTCGACGTAGCGCACGTTGGGCGGGAAGGTGTAGACCTGCGCGTAGCCGTCGAGTACGAGGCGAGCGTTGAGCATCTTTGCGCGCACCTCGGCGTCGGAGGTCTCACGCGGGCTCTCGAGCCAGACGTAGGCGAGCAGCCGGTCGTAGCGGTCGCGCATCTCGGCGCCGGTCTCGAGCCACACCATCGCACCCATCGGGATGGCCTTCGCGGTGTAGGCCGATGCTTCCTTGCCGTATGGCTCGGCCTGCCCGTAGACCTCGGGTGTGTCGACGCCGATGAAGCGCACCTTCTCCTCGGCGCCGCCCTCGAGGCGGAACCACGCTGTGTCGCCGTCGGTGTGGCGCGTGACGACGGCGGGGGTCACCCGGGGCGCGTCGGGGGAGGGGTCGGGCTCAGGAGCCGGGTCCGGTTCAGGCGTGGGTTGACTGGGCGCACCCGGCACCTCGGCCGGGGGCCGAGAGCCGCATCAACCCGGAGAACCGCATCGAAACCATGTCCGAGCCGCCTTACGTCTTTTGCACCGGGAACTGCACCTCGGTCAGGTACTTCTCTGGCGGCACCGTGGCCGGGTCGCTCATGTACACCTCCCGAGGAGGGCCTGCGACGAGGTATCCCTGCTCGACCGCCCACGCTCCGAGCGCCTCGTAGGTCGGCCCGATGGATTCGTACGGCCCGTGATGAAGCACGGACGCAACCGTCATCGCCGGGAGCTTCTTGATGCCGAGACCCTTGGCGTCGGGCCCTGACTCCTCGACGTCATCGGCTACGGGTGCCCACACCTCCCAGATTGCCTCGGACTCCGGTGCGCTGGCTGGATCGGTCAGGTACACACCCATCGGCATGCCGACGGCTTCCAGTCCGCGTCCCGACACCCAGCTGTACAGAATTCCCATAGCGAGCGGGATCTGCTGGTAGGACCCGCTCATCGCGATGAACGCGACGGTCATCGGCTCGGTCTGCTTGATGCTCGGCTCGGACATGATCGCCACCTCCCTGACGTATGTGCCCAGCGCCGGGGGTCGCTACTCGAAGGTGGCAGGACGAGCGTTACGAGGCGGCGCGTCGGCGATTCTGGGGTAGTTGCGGCGCCTGCAGGGATTCCGGGGTATAGAGCATGTGGCGTCGCAAGTCGAGTTCCCAAGCGACTGACAGCCGGCATGCGTGTGACGGCCTTGGCGAGGGGTGGACATGGACAATGGAACCGAACGAAAGGTCGCTCCTCCGGTGGAGCCGGCACCAGCATCAGGCGGGCCGGGGCTGTGGGTGTATGTGATGCTGGGCATTGCACTAGTGGTGGCCCTCGGCTGCGTGACAGTCGTGTTCCTCGTTCTCACCGGGATCATCGCCGAGCCGGAGACGGTTATCGAGCAGATCGTGCGTGCGCTCGTCGGCGGCTAGGAAGGTGGCGGCACCGTGAGGGCCTCGCGCAGCTGTAGCGGGACCGCCCGACCCGGTAGCGACTACTGACCCCTCCGGGTCCGCTGCTTGTACCCTCCTAATAGCGAGACTATGCTGGAATGCGGTGAACGGGGCGGGAGGAGCTCGCTGCGCCCCCCGATACGCTGCGGAAAGCGAAGGAATGCGCGTACACAGGCTCCAGAGTCCGTTTCGGCACTGGCGAAGCGGCCTGATCGCAGAGATCGTGGCGATCGGCCTGTTCATCGCCATCGTGTTCATCACGGTCGCGGTCCTCGTGAGCGTGCTGTGAGGGCCTTGCGATGTGGCTGAAGCTTCGTCTCGACGATCTGAGGCTTATCGTCCACTACGTCGGCATGTTCGTCGTGGGCATCGGATTGGTCATGGTCATACCGCTCGTCACCGGTCTTCTGTACGGTGAGTACGACGCCGCGCTCGATTTCCTGCTTGGAATGGGCGTGGTATGCACCGTCGGTGCCGTGCTGGTGAATGCTCACACGCGTCCCGAGAACGTCAACCATATGCACGCGCTGGCAATCACCGCGTTCGGGTGGCTCGCTGCTTCCATGGCAGCGGCAGTACCTCTCGCGTTCTCGGCGAATTACGCTACCTACCTCGACGCGCTCTTCGACGCGCTCTCTGGGCTGACGACCTCGGGACTCACTGTGGTTGTGGACCTTGATCACATGGCGCACGCGCACAACATGTGGCGTCACCTGACGCACCTCATCGGAGGCCAGGGAATCGTCGTGGCGGCGCTCTCGCTTGCCGTCGGGCTCCGCGGCGGTGCGTTCTCCCTCTATCTCGCCGAGGGCCGCGACGAGCGCATCCTGCCGAACGTGCTCCATACGGTCCGGTTCATCTGGTACGTCACGGCCGTCTACGTGGCAGTCGGCACGATCGCGCTGTTCGGCGTGACCCTCTACCTCGGCATGGCGCCTGCGCGGGGTATTCTCCACGCCTTCTGGATAGCGGTGGCCGCATACGATACGGGAGGCTTCGGCCCACAGTCACTCAACGCGATGTACTACCACAGCTTTCTGTTCGAAGTGGTGAGCGTCTTCCTCATGGTCGCGGGCGCTATGAACTTCAACCTGCACGCTCAGGTCTGGAGGGGCAACCGGAGTGAGTTGTGGCGCAACATCGAAACTCGAGTCCTGGCGCTCAACATCATGGTGCTCTCGGTGCTGACTGCGATCGGGCTCGCGGCTACCCAGTCGTTCAGCGGCCCGTTCGCGGCGATCAGGAAGGGCGCTTACCACATCCTCTCGGCGCACACGGGTACCGGCCACCAGACCATCTTCAGCTCCCAATGGGCAACGGATTTCGGCGGGCCCGCCTTCGTGGCGGTTCTTATCGCGATGGCGGCCGGTGGCGCGGTCTCATCGACGGCCGGCGGTATCAAGGCGCTGCGTATCGGCCTGATCGTGCGCTCGATAATCCAACAGGTGAAGGAGGCTCTTGCGCCACGAAGCGCGGTCATGCGTGCGCGCTACCACCACATGGGTGAGCGCTTCCTCACGCCCGAGATCGGCGCAGCGGCGGCGACGGTATTCATCCTGTACATGGTCACCTACATCACGGGCGCTCTCATCGGCACCGCATACGGGTACGATGCGGGCAGCGCCATCTTCGAGTCGATCTCCGCCACGGCAAACGTGGGCCTGTCGGCCGGCATCACGGCAGCGACGATGCCGAATGGCCTGAAGATCGTCTACATCGTTCAGATGTGGGCGGGGCGCCTCGAGTTCATAGCGGTCCTCGTGCTGCTCGCCCAGCTGATCATCGCTGTCAGTCTCCAGCGAGAGAGGCGAGGAGCATGAGGCCCCTGCGTTTTCTCGCAGCTTTCGCTGCTCTCCTCGCCGCCCTTGCTCTCGCTGTGCCTGCCGTTGCCTCGCTGCCCGAGGGTGTCAGGACACCTGCCGAGGTGGTGGCTATAGACCGTGTGCTCGACGGGTCGACGGTCAAGACCCAGGGCGAGGCTATCGGCGAGCGGATACGGGCGCAAGGGGGTGGCTGGTGGGTCAACATCCTCTACGAGGGAAGTGCGCTAGGCATCTGGGTGCCTGAAGAGCTGGCCGAGGTCGTCGAAGTCTACGGCAACTATCATCAGAACGGGGATGTCGTGCGCGTCACCGGAGTGGTGAACGTGGCCTGCAACACGCACAGCGGCGAGTTCGATGTGCATGCCTCGTCGATTGCTGTCATAGAGCCCGGCGGACCGCGAGACAATCCGGTGCAGTTCTGGAAGGGCGCGCTCGGACTGGGTAGCCTGTTTGTCGCGCTTATCCTATGGCGGACGCACCGTGAGCGCCGCGAGCGCCGCATGCTCTGATCGTCCTGGGAGGGTTCGCTCTGTGCCAACGCCCGTCACTGCATCAGACGTCCTCATCGTCCTGCGCGACGTCGTCAAAGTCTACGATAGCGGCGAGGTGCCGTTCACGGCGCTCAAGGGCGTCGACCTCACCGTGAGGAGCGGCGAGTTCGTCGGGCTGGTCGGCAAGTCCGGCTCGGGCAAGACGACGCTCATCAACATGATAACCGGCATCGACCATCCCACGCAGGGCGAGGTGCACGTGGGTGGGACGCCAGTGCACGCCCTCAACGAGAACCAGCTTGCCATGTGGCGCGGCCAGACCATCGGCGTGGTGTTCCAGTTCTTCCAGCTCCTGCCTACACTGACCGTCGTCGAGAACGTCATGCTGCCGATGGACTTCTGCAACATGTATTCAGCAGTCGAGCGGCCCGAGCGCGCCATGCACCTCCTCGAGCAGGTCGAGATGGCCGACCAGGCCTACAAGCTTCCGTATGCCCTCTCGGGCGGCCAGCAGCAGCGCGTCGCCATCGCCCGTGCGCTCGCCAACGACCCGCCGATACTCGCGGCCGACGAGCCGACCGGCAACCTCGACTCCAAGAACGCAGACTCGGTCTTCTACCTCTTCGAAGAGCTTGTCGACGCTCACAAGACGATCGTCATGGTCACGCACGACACCGACATCGCGACCCGGGTCCGCCGTGCGCTGGTCGTAAGCGACGGAGAGATCGTCGAGGAAACGGTGCACCGGCCACGCACGGAGCGTCGCGGAGTATGAGCATGAGCCCGCGCTGGCGCAAGGTCGCCCGTGACCTCGCCGGACACCGGTTCCGGACCCTGCTCGTCGTACTCTCGATCGCGGTGGGTATCTTCGCAATCACTGTGGTCATGGGCGGTCGGGGTATCCTCCTTCGCGAGTTCGAAAGCGTGTACCAGGCTTCCGCGCCCCCCGCGATCGTCTTCGACGTCGACGCTGCTGACGACAACATCGTGCGTGCGGTGGAGAGGGTCGAGGGCGTGCGCGCCGCCGAGGGTCGTCGAGCGTTCGCCGTTCGCTACACCGAGGGCGAGCAACCCCGCGAGGCGCTCTCGACGGGGTGGGACACGCTGCAGGTGGTTGCGATGACCAACATCGCGACCTCAGGTATCGAGAAGACGACGCTTCAGAGCGGCCGATCCTGGCCGCCGGCGGCCGGCGAGATCCTGCTCGAGCGCTCGGTGAACATGGTGTCGGGCTACGAGCCGGGAGACGTCATCACGGTCGAAACGCCGGGAGGCGCCCGCGCGGTGGTACGTGTTGCGGGGCTCGTGCACGACATCAACGCGTTTCCCGCGCACTTCGTCGCCGCGCCCACGGGCTATGTGTCCATGGAGACCCTGCGCCTGCTCGATGAACCGCAGGCTTACAACAACATCCGTCTCCTGGCCGAGGGTTCGCCGACCCAGGCCGAGGCGAGCCGGCTCGCGATGGCCATCCGGGACGACGTGCTCATCGCGCGCGGACTGCGTGTGCTGCAGACCCACGTTCCAGAGCCGGGCAGTCACTTCCTCGGTGACATCTTTCGCGGCGTCTCGCTCCTTCTGCTGGCCCTCGGCGTTCTGAGTCTTTTCCTCTCGGGTTTCCTCGTAGTGACGACCGTGCAGGCCATCATGGCGCAACAGGTGAGCCAGATTGGCATCATGAAAGCCATCGGTGGCCGTGCCGACCAGGTGACGTGGATGTACCTCGTCATGGTCACGGTCTACGGCCTGCTCGCGGTGGCTGTAGGGATGCCAGCAGGTGCAGCCGCAGGGCGGTGGTTCACCGGCTTTGCCGCCGATCTGCTCAACTTCCGCGTGACTTCCTACACCCCACCGACCTACGTGGTAGCGCTCGGCGTGCTCGTGGGCGTCGCTGTGCCGCTGCTCGCTGCGATCGTGCCGGTGCGCCTCGGGACGCGCATCAGCGTTGTGCGGGCGCTCAACTCGACCGGCATGTCCGGCACCACCTTCGGGCACGGGCTCATCGACCGCGCGCTCGGGTTCGTGCGCGGTCTGCCGAGGCCCGTCGCGCTTTCGCTGCGCAACACCTTCCTGCGCAAGGGGCGTCTCGCCCTCACGCTCACCACGCTCACGCTCGCCTCGGCCGTGGTGATGTCGGTCATGAGCGTGCGCACCTCGATACTGGCCACCGTCGACGAGGTGGACATGTGGCGCTTCGACGCTCAATTCTACTTCGCACTGCCCCAAAGCGCCGAGGCGGTCGAGCGGATCGCCTCCCGCGTTGACGGCGTGGTCGCGGTCTCGAGCATGCCCGAGTACCGGAGCGTCTTCTCGCGTGCCGACGGTACCGAGTCTCAGGGCGTCGACATCATCGGCGTCGAGCCGGACTCCGGCTTCGTTGTCCCGCGCATCGCCGAGGGGCGCTGGCTCGAACCGGACGATACGGCGGCGATCGTCTTGAACTCTGACGTCGTCAAGAACGAGCCAGAGCTTGCGGTGGGCTCAACCGCTACGTTCAGCATGCTGGGGGAGGAACGCGAGTTCGAAGTGGTTGGCGTGGTGACCGCGGGCCTGATGGGGCCGGTCGCCTTCACGCCCGTCGACTACCTTGACTCGGTGACCGGCAACGCCGGCGCGGTGACACGGCTGCAGATTCGCACTCTCACTGGGGAGCCCGGCGAACAAGCACGCGTTGCACGCGTCGTCGAACAGCGGTTCGAGGAGCGTTCGGTCCCGGTCGCGTTCACTCAGACCTCGAGCGAGCAGCGCGACCAGGTTGCTAGCCAGCTCGGCATACTGGTGACCTTCCTCGCCATCATGGGTGTCATCCTGGCGGCGGTCGGGGTAATCGGCCTGACCGGTACCATGACCATCAACGTGCTGGAGAGCACGCGGGAGATCGGTGTGATGCGGGCCATCGGGGCATCGCACGCCTCGGTCTATCAGATCTTCGTGACCGAGGGCGTGGTCATCGCGCTGATCGCATGGGCATTCGGGGCGCTGATCTCCTACCCGATGAGTTCGGTCCTGCTCGATCTGTTGGAGGGCGCGATGGGGCTACCGCTTACCTTCGAGTTCTCCTGGGCCGGTGTAGGCGTCTGGCTCGGCGCCGTGACCGTGATTGCCGTGCTGGCGAGCATGCTGCCCGCCTTCCGCGCTGCGCAGGTGAGCGTTCGGGACGCCATTGCCTACGAGTGAGCGCGCGAATGGCGGGGAGGGGGACCGGCCTTAAGGCGCGATGCCTCAGCATGGGCTCCTGACTGGAACCTCAGGCGTCCATCTCCACGGCCGAGACGAGGAATCCGTCACCGGACCGCTTGAGCGAGATGTTGAGCTGGAACTGCGAGTCGGTGAACTCCACGGTGTCGCTCATGCGTATGAAGACCCAGTACGCGCCCTCCATCTCAGAGATGTTGTTGATCTGTGCGAAGACCACTCCGCCGCTGCGGAGGTAGTCGTCAGGCCGAGCGGCAATCCTCGCCGCAAGCTCGTCGGTTGCGAGTGCCTGAAGCGCGCCGATGTCACCGGTGTACATCGCGCGCACGAACTCCATCGCGTGCTCCTGGGCCGCCCGGTTCTCCACTTCATCAAGCGCAGGCTCAGTCTCGACGAGAAGCAACTCCTCGCCGCCGATCTCGGCCAGGCGCGTCTCCAGCTCCTCGACCTGCTTGGTCAGTGCTGCGGCGTCGCGCTCGAGCGCAGCTATCGCCCGAGCGACCGGCAGCACCGGCACCTGTCGGGCGAGCGCCGGTATGGTGAGAAGCGTCGCCGAGACGATCGAGAGGACTGCGAAGGCGGCGGCAACCGCAACCCAGCCGCGCCCGGCCACCGGGCGCTTACGCGCCACGTGTTGGGCGATTGCCGGCGCGCGCCACGCTTCGGTGGGCTGGAATGCCTCACCGAGGTCGATCAGCTCGCCAACCAGCATGCGCGTGTCCTCGTACGCGGCCTGGCAGCGCGCGCAGCCCTCCAGGTGGTCCGCCACGACGCTCGCCGTTGTGTCATCGAGCTCATCGCGGATGTAGGATTCGAGGAGCTCGTCAATCTCCCTGCAGTTCATTGCTGCACCTCCGTGCTCTCGGCGCCGAGCGACTCCTTGAGTCGTCTGAGCGCCCGGTTGATGCGGGACTTGACCGTTCCGGCCGGCACGCCGAGAATCCCGGCGATGTCCTCGACCTTCAGGTCTGAGAAGTAACGCAGTGCAATCACCATGCGGTGGTCCTCATCGAGCGAGCGGACCGCGTCGGCCAGGTCGATTGCCGACTCGGGGCCGATGAACTCGTGGGCCTCCCGCTCGGGCACCTCTTCGACGACCACGAGCCTGCGCGTCTTGCGATGTGCGGCGCGGCACTTGTTCACGACGATCCTCGCCATCCACGGCCGGAAGCTGGACGGGTCGCGCAGCGTCCCGATCTTCGCCCACGCTTCCAGGAATGCGTCCTGGCAGGCGTCCGAGGCGTCCCAGCTCGAGCCGAGGATGGAGTATGCGGTGGAATAGAGACGGCGCTCATTGCGCCGCACCAGCGCCGCAAACGCGCGCTCGTTGCCCTTCTGAGCCGACTGGACAAGCATCATGTCGTCCACGCATCCACCTCCTTCGCGTTCCGCTCCCGATGCATAAGACGCATGCGGACCAGCATATCGTTCCACCGGATCGAGGCGATCTCCCGAATCTGCGGGTGACGCCTGATACCATAGCCCCGGCATGTAACGTTCACCTGCCGAGGAGGACCCGCTGTATGACGCTGCCTCTTTTCGAGCGCTATCCTGGAACCGCCGCACTCCCCGTGGCAGGCATCGCCATCCTTCCGACTCCGCTCGAGCCGCTAGCCGTCGAGGGCATCACACCAGGCGAGGGCGGTCTGTGGGTTAAGCGCGACGATCTCACTAACCTGGCGTACGGCGGCAATAAGGTGCGCAAGCTGGACTTCCTGCTCGGCACGGCGCTTGCCGAGGAGCGCCGGACCGTCATCACCTTCGGTGCGTACGGCTCAAACCATGCGCTCGCGACCGCCGTGCACGCCCGCGCGCTCGGTATCGAACCGCACGTCGTGCTCTCCCCGCAGGCTCCGACGGCCTACGCGAGCGCCACGCTGCTCGCGCATGTGGCGCTCGAAACACACCTGCATCTGGTTGACGGCTGGGAGGGGATGCGGGAGGCCGTTCGGGTGAGGCAGCGGCTGACTGCACGCGACGGGGTCGAGCCGCTCGTCGTCCCGATGGGCGGGACGAACGCTCTGGGCGCGACGGGGTACGTGAACGCGGCGCTCGAGGTGGGAGACGGGTTCGGCGCGGTCTACGTCGCCTCCGGAACGCTCGGCACGGCCGTGGGCCTTGCCGTCGGGTTCGCCGCTGCGGGGATGCTCACGCGTGTGGTGGGAGTGCGGGTGACCCCGACCGAGATCGCGAACGAGGGGGTTGCCCGCTCGCTTGCCACTGAGACAGTCGGCCTCCTGCGCTCACTCGACCCCGCCTTCCCTGAGGTCGGCTATGAGGATCTGAACCTGGAGCTACGTCACGATTTCTTCGAGCCAGGATACGCGGTTCCGACACTCGGCACCGAGGTGACTGTGGCCGTCGCCGCCGAGGCGGGATTGACACTCGAAACGACCTACACGGGCAAGGCTATGGAGGCGCTTCGCGCAGACGCAGATATGGACGCGCTCCCCGAGGGGGGCGTACTCTTCTGGGACACGTACCATTCGGGCCCGAAGCCGGCACCGGGACCCGTTGACTCACTGCCCGGCAGGCTGCAGGAGTACATCGCCGAGTGCGACCGCCTCTTCGGCCCAGTCCCGGAGGTGTACGAGACGGAGGGAGGCGCAGTATGATGCGTCGCGTGAGCTTCGGGTCCGACAACCACTCGGGCGTGCACCCGCGCGTGATGGAGGCCATCGTGCGCGCGAATGAGGGCCACGTCCACGCCTACGGGGACGACCCATGGACCGCCGAGGCCTTCAACCACCTCCGGTCTATCCTCGGCGACGACATCGATGTGGCGTTCACGTTCAACGGCACCGGCGCCAACGTCGTGACGCTCGCCACGATATGCCGTCCCTGGGAGTCGGTCATCTGTGCCGAGACTGCTCACATCAACGTCGACGAGTGCGCTGCGCCTGAGCGCATCGCTGGCGTGAAGCTCGTGCCGGTCGCAACGCCCGACGGCAAACTCACGCCCGATCTCGTGCGGCCGCATCTGACCGGCTTCGGCTTCGAGCACCACGCTCAGCCGCGCGTGATCTCGGTCTCGCAGGCAAGTGAGTACGGCACGGTCTACACGATCGCCGAACTTCGCGCGCTGGCAGACCTCGCGCACACTCACGGTCTGCTGCTTCACGTCGATGGAGCGCGCTTTGCCAACGCGGTCGCCTTTCTCGAGTGCACTCCCCGAGAGATGCTCGTCGATGGCGGGGTCGACGCGCTCTCCTTTGGCGGCACCAAGAACGGCATGCTCCTAGGCGAGGCGGTCGTGCTTCTGGAAGGCGCACCCGCAGACACCCTTGCCTTCGTCCGCAAGCAGTGCGGGCAGCTTGCGAGCAAGATGCGCTTCGTCGCCGCGCAGTTCACCGCTATGCTCGAGGACGGCTTGTGGCTCGAGACGGCTGCCCATGCGAACGAGATGGCCTCGAGGCTCGCGGAGGGATTGAGCGCGATCGGAGTGGAGGTTACGCAGCCGGTCGAGGCCAACGAGGTCTTCGCCGTGCTTCCGGGGACGGTGATACGGCCGCTGGCGGAGCGGTTCGGCTTCTACACGTGGGACGAAGCGCGGGGCGAAGTGCGTCTGGTGGCATCGTGGGACATCCGCCCTGAGGACATTGACGCGCTCGTCGCCGCGGTGCGGGACGCAGTTGGGTAGCGGGCTCAGCGTCAGGCCGTCAGCGCGCCTCGACCCGGTAGAGTGCGTCGGCGAAATCAACCACGTACAACTCGCTGTCATCGTCCTCGCCGAATGACACTACCTGCATGTTCGTTTCGGCGAGTTCGCGGTTCTCGGCCGGACCGCCCGCAGGCCGGACGAGACCCCAGACGCGCCCGCTCACGTAGTCGCCGTAGAAATACACGCCACGCATCTGTGGGAACTCCGTCCCGCGGTACACGTACCCGCCTGTGACCGCGCGTCCGGTGGGATGACGGTACTCGACTATGGGCCACGCGAAGTCATCCTGGTTCTCGGTGACCGTTCGGTCAGGTGGGAACGGCGACGTCCCCTCGAACAGGTTCCACCCCCAGTTCTCCCCGCCGGGACTCGAAGCCGGCTGGAAGTTGACCTCCTCGACCGCGTTCTGGCCGACGTCGGCGATCCACAGGTCACCCGTCTCGCGATCGAATGAGAACCGCCACGGGTTGCGCAGCCCGTACGACCAGATCTCGGGCAGCCCCTGCTCGCCATCGGCGAAGGGGTTGTCGGTCGGGATGCCGTAGCCGCTACCGTCGGACTCGACCACCGAGTCGGGAGACTCGCCCACATCGAGGCGCAGCATCGTGCCGAGAAGCGTGAGCAGATTCTGCCCGTTGCCCATAGGGTCGCCGCCGGAACCGCCATCGCCCAGGCCCACGTAGAGGTAGCCGTCGGGGCCGAACGCGATGTGGCCGCCATTGTGGTTGGCGTAGGGCTGCGGGGTGCGCAGGAGTACCGTTTCGCTCGTCCCGTCGGCACGGTCGTCACCGGCCAGGAAGCGCGATATCACGCTTGAGCCGTTGGCATCCGTGTAGCTCACGTAGAACCGGGCGTGGTCGGCGAAGCCCTCCGGGAAGGCGATTCCGAGCAGTCCGCGCTCTGACTCGGTTCTTACCGCGTCAGTGAGATCGAGGAAGGGTTCGGGATCGACATCCCTGTCTCGGACGACCCTGAGCAAACCGCCCTTCTCGGCAACGAAGAGTCGCCCAGACCCGTCGCCCGCGCCCACCACGAGCAGCGGCTGGTCGAAGCCCTCGGCGACGAGTTCGAACGAGATCTCCAGTGCTGCCAGGTCCGGCGCATCGCCGGGGACGGGGGCGGGCTCGGCCGGAGGCGGTTCCGGGGTCTCGACGACGACAGGGTCCGATCCGCGCGCGCATCCGGCGAGCGTGACCGCCACGAGCACCGCCCCGAACGTCATCGCTGCACGGGTCTTTCGCATGCCGGTACCTCCCCGCCGCTCGTCCGCTGCCCTTACCGGGATTCTTCCCGAAGTCCAGGTGCGGCATGTACAATTCTGTCTACGCACATGTCGAGTGGAGGTGTCTCCCGTGAGCGAGAGCTGCGAACTGAGAGCTGCCAACGGGATTCCCGCATACTGCGAAGAGGAGCTGTGCATCTACTGGAGAGTGGTGGACCACCTCGATCTGGGCGCACCGGTGAACGGCTGCGCGATCCAGTACTTCCAGCTGCTCGGCGAGGAGGGCGATGGCCTCGCTTCCTGGCTGCTGAGCGTCAAGGAGAGGGTGGAGGGCGTCAAGCACGTCCGCGAAGACTGACGACGCGTCCCGGGGAACGATGCAGACGCGGTTCTCCGTGTCGCGTACCATGCCCCTATGCTCTTTCTTGTCGATGGATACAACATCACCCGCTCCGACCCCGCCACCGCGTCCCTCGCACTCGAGGAGCAGCGGGAGCGGCTGGTCGCTCGCCTCCGCGCACGCGGTCCCGGGCTGCTCGGGCGGGGGCGCATCGTCATCGTCTTCGACGGACGGGGTGGCATGGGTCTCAGCTCGGCGGACGCGAGCCCGGTCGACGTGCGATTCTCGCGCGACGAGGAAGCCGACGACCTGATCGTCCGGCTTGCAGCGGATGCACGTGAGGAAGTGTGCCTTGTAAGCTCAGACGGAGCGCTTGCTAGCCGCGTGCGCGTGGCGGCCCCGGGCGATGTCGAGGTGCGCGGCTGCGAGACGGTGTACGAGGCCGCTGGTAAGGTCCGTGGACGACGAGGCGGCGCCGCCCTACCGGACGTTGGGTCACTCGGCGTGCCGCCGGGCGGCAGGCGCATCACGGAGGAACTCGAGAAGCTGTGGCTCGACGGGGAAGACGATGGGTGAGATGCCGGGTCTGGGCGTGATTGTCAACGTGGTGGCGGTGCTGGCAGGCACTGCCGTCGGCCTGCTCTTCGGTCGACTCATCGCCGAACGGTTCAGGCTGATCGCATTCACCGGTATCGGCCTGGCGACCATAGTCATCGGTGCGAGCATGAGCCTTAGCGGCCTGGCCGACCTCTCCTCGAGCGAACTCGGCGCCTACGCGGCGCTCGTGCTCGTGGGCTCCCTCGTGCTCGGGGCGCTCGCAGGTGAAGGCCTGCGCATCGAGTACTGGCTGGAGCGATTCGGGCAGGTGCTGCAGGAACTCGCCTACCGAGCCCCGGTACTTGCTCCCGGCCGTGTTGATCAGCCGGGCGAGAAAGGGCACACGCTCGTTGAGGGATTCGTGACGGCCTCGCTGCTCTTCTGCGTGGGTGCCATGACGATATTGGGCTCCATACAGGACGGTCTCGGCGATCCGTCGCTCCTCTACCTCAAGGCGCTGCTCGACGGCATCGCGTCGATCGCGCTTGCTACGACGCTCGGCGCCGGCGTCGGACTCTCGGTGATCCCGATCATCATCATCCAGGGCGGCATCGCTGCCGGCGCGCACTCGGTCGAGGCCTTCATGACCTCCGAGGTCATCAGCTCGATTCAGGCGGTCGGAGGCGCGCTCATCCTGGCGATCGGCCTCGACTTGACCGGTGTAAAGCGGCTGCCGGTCGGCAACATGCTTCCCGCCATCCTCATCGGTGTCGTGCTTACGGGGGTGCTGACGTGAGCCAGAACTCCCCGGGTCCTGACGCGGAGATCGAGGCGATTCTCACCGACCCGCCGGCGCCGATTCCCCGTTTCAACTGGGGCGCGTTTTTGATTCCGCCAATCTGGGGTGTGGCCAACGGCCAATGGCCCGGCGTGTTCTTCCTGCCGTTGTGGGCGTTCATCGACAACATGCTGCGCGGCCCGCGGCCCTTCGGCGTGTGGAGCGTGGTCGTCGGCTGGTCGATCGCCGGGCTCACACTCGCCATCCAGGCAGTGTACGCTGCCAACGCGAACCGCTTCGCGTGGCGGCGGGTTGCCAGTCGCATGACTCCGGAGCAGTACGCGCGTCGGCAGAGGGTCTGGGCTGCCATCGGCGCCGTGGTGGCCGCAGGCATGGCAGTCTGGATCACGCTGTTCATCCTCGGCTACGGGGGCTGACGGCCCGCTCGTTCGGGTCGGCGCACCATGCGCTAGAGACTTTCTCGCCAGCCCTTCACCGTGAACGCGCTCGGGCAGATGTCGTTGAGCTTGCATATCCCGCATGCAGGGCGCTTGGCGGTACAGATCGCACGCCCGTGGTCGATGAAGCGGTAGTTGACGTGGAACCACTCCTCGCGGGGGAAGACCTCCATGAGGTCACGCTCGATCTTGTCGGGATCTTTCTCGCCGGACAGACCGAGACGGTGCGCCAGCCGGAAGACGTGCGTGTCCACAGCGATGCCCTCGACCTTCCCGAACGCGTTGCTGATCACGATGTTGGCTGTCTTGCGGGCCACGCCGGGCAGGCTGATCAGCCCCTCCATCGTGTCGGGGACCTCGCCCCCGTACTCGGTGACGATCATGCGCGCGGCCCCAATGATCGACTTCGTCTTGTTCCGGAAGAAGCCGGTGGGGCGGACGATCTCCTCGACCTCGGCAGGATCGGCCCCAGCCAGGTCCCCGGGTTCCGGGAAGCGCTCGAAGAGGATCGGCGTCACCTTGTTGACCCCGGCATCGGTCGTCTGTGCCGAGAGGATGACCGTGATGAGCAGGTGATACGGGGTGTCGTAGTCGAGCATGATGTGCGCGTCCGGGTAGAGTTTCGCCAGCCGGTCCATGATCACGCGTGCCCGCTCCGCCCGCTCCATCGCGCCTCCTGACGCCGTGTCGTGTCGGTCGTCCCGCAACGAGATGGTACCCCGAGGCCGGTTCGCTTGACCCCGCCTGCCCGCGGGGATACCCTCGGTGAGCCCCGCGCCGGTCGTCCGGTTGCGGGCTTCTGCCGTGTCCGAACCCTGCCTGCCGAGGAACCCCATGCGCCTGCTCGACGCCGTGAGCGCCGCACTGAACACCGCCGAGCCCTTCGTCGCCACACGCGACGTGCTTGCGGCCGGTGACGACTTCACGCTCGCCGTGCCGGGCCTCGTGCGGCCGGTGCTGACCGCATCGCTCTTCGCGGAGCGGCCACGGCCGACGCTCGTGGTCGTTGCGGGGGAGACTGTTGCGGAGCGCTATGCGCGTCAGGCGGCTGCATACTTGCCTCCCGGGGCGGTCTTGCACTTCCCCGAACGCGTGGACGCCCCGTGGTCAGCCGAGGCGCCGGATCTCGAGGCGGTAGGGGCTCGCGCTCGGGCGCTGCATGCGCTCTCGTCCGGCCGTCCCGCGGTCGTCGTTTCCTCCACGCGTGCCCTGCTCCGGGCCCTGCCCCCGCAGGGCTCCCTCGTGTTCGAGCCGCTTACGCTACGGGTCGGCGGCGCGCTTGATCTCGAGGAGACGGTCGCGCGCCTCGCGCGCATGGGCTACGAGCGTGTGGAGACCGCTACCGAGCGCGGCATGTTCGCGGTGCGCGGCGGCGTGCTCGATGTCTTCTCCTCGGATGGAGGGCATCCGGTCCGCGTCGAGCTCTTCGGCGACGAGATCGAGACACTGCGCCGTTACGTGCCGAGTACCGGCCAGAGCATCGGCGACGCCGGGCCCACTGAGATCTTCGGGTGCCGCGAGGTCGTGCTCGGGTCGCGTTCGGTGGCGGGCGCGAGGGCGGCCCTGCGCGACCGGGCGCTGCGTGAACCCGAGATCGCCCACCACCTGGAGCTCCTGGAGCAGGGTATCTACTTCAACGGCATCGAGCGCTACCTGCCGTTCTTCTACAAGCAGGCGGGTGTGCTCACCGACTATCTTGCCTCGGATACCCTCGTCGTAGTCGCCGAGCCGCGCTCGCTCTTCGACGACGCGATGCGCCGTGCCGATGAGCTGGCTGCTGACGCCGAGCGTGCAGGTGTCTCGGCGGAGGGGCTCGTGCTACCCGCGTCGCGCATCGACCTCGGTGGCCGCCAGCGGCTCACCATGCTCTCGCTTCTGCGGGCGGGCGGTGTCGTCGATGCCAAGCTCGTCGCGCGCAGCCCGGAGGTCGCAGGCGGTGAGGACCGCTTCATGGCCGGCATCAGGGGACTACTCTCTGGCGAGTATGGGGTCGCACTCGCCGTACCCGAGCGCCGCGTTCGACACCGGGTGGCCGACCGCCTCGTCGAGGCGGGCATCCCCGTGGTCGATCTGCTCGCCGAAGCTCGCGCGCGGGCGGGCGAGCCGAGCGCGGCCACACCCGTGCGGCTGCGACCCGGCGCCGTGAACCTTACCGACGCCGAGGTGCCGGCGGGCTACGTCGTCTCGGCGGCGCACATCGCGGTGGTGAGCATCGACGACGTCTATCCGCGCTCGGCGGCGGCGCGACGCGCCGCACGCGAGGTCGATGCCACGCGGATCACCTTCGGCTTCGCGCCGGGCGACTACGTCGTGCACGCCACGCACGGCATCGCGCTGTTCAAGGCGCTCGAGCGCAAGGAGGTGCTTGGTATCGAGCGCGAGTATCTGGTGCTGGAGTATGCGAAGGGCGACCGGCTCTATGTCCCGGTCGAGCAGATCGACCGCATCACCAAGTTCGTCGGCTCGGACGGCTCGGCGCCCCGGGTAACACGGCTCAACACCGCCGATTGGTCCCGCGCAACCGGGAAGGCCCGCGCAGCCGCGCGCAGGCTCGCCTTCGACCTCGTCGACCTCTACGCCCGCCGCGCGGCGGTCGCCGGTTACGCGCACGGCCCGGACACCCCGTGGCAACTCGAGATGGAAGCGGCGTTCCCCTTCGAAGAGACACCCGACCAGCTCGCCGCCATCGCCGACGTGAAGGCGGATATGGAGTCCGAGAAGCCGATGGACCGCCTCATCTGCGGAGATGTCGGCTACGGTAAGACCGAAGTCGCGATTCGGGCTGCATTCAAGGCTGCGCAGGACGGTAAGCAGGTCCTCGTGCTGTGCCCCACCACCATCCTCGCGCAGCAGCACTTCACCACCTTCTCCGAACGATTCGCGGCGTTCCCCGTCCGCGTCGAGGTGCTTTCGCGTTTCCGCTCGGCCGCCCAGCAGAGTGCCGCGCTCGAGGGATTCGCATCCGGCGAGGTCGATGTGCTCATCGGCACGCACCGCCTGCTCTCGGCCGACGTGACACCGAAGGCGCTCGGTCTTGTCGTCATCGACGAGGAGCAGCGGTTCGGCGTGGAGCACAAGGAGCACCTCAAGAACTTGCGCGAGCAGATCGACGTGCTCACGATGAGCGCGACGCCGATCCCGCGGACGCTGCAGATGTCGCTTTCGGGCGTGCGCGACATGAGCGTCATCGACACCCCGCCGCCCAACCGCTTCCCAGTGCAGGTGCACGTGGGCGAGTACGACCCCGACGTGGTTTCCGGCGCCATCCGCCGCGAGGTCGAGCGGGGCGGGCAGGTCTACTTCGTCTCCAACCGCGTGAAGTCCATCGACGATGCGGTTGCGCGCGTGCACGACGCCGCACCCGAGGCGCGTGTCGGCGTGGCACATGGGCAGATGTCCGAGCGGGAGCTCGAGCGGGTCATGGAGAGGTTCTCGGCCAACGAGATCGACGTACTGGTGGCCACGACGATCGTGGAGAGCGGTATCGACAACCCGCACTCGAACACGCTCGTCATCGAGGACTCACAGCGCCTCGGCCTCGCACAGCTCTATCAGCTCAAGGGCCGCGTGGGTCGCAGCCACGTCAGGGCGTACGCGTACTTCTTCTTTCCACGCGGAGCCTCGCTCACCGAGCAATCGGTCGAGCGCCTCGTGACCATCCGCGACCACTCTGAGCTCGGCAGCGGCATCAGGGTAGCGATGCGCGACCTCGAGATCCGGGGAGCGGGCTCGCTGCTTGGCGCGGAGCAGCACGGGTCCATGAGTGCGGTCGGATTCGACCTCTACGCCGAGATGATCCGCCAGGCCGTAGCCGAGGTTCGCGGTGAGCCGGTCGTCGCGCATCCTGAGATCAAAGTCGATCTGCCGGTACCGGCGTTCGTCCCCGAGGAGTACGTCGACGCCGTCGACGACCGGGTGCGTTTCTACCGCCGTCTTGCCGGCGCCCCCACGATCGAGCGCGTGGAGCAGGTCGCACAGGAGCTCGCCGAGGTGCACGGCGTCCTTCCCGAACCCGTGCGCAACCTCGTCGAGATAGCACGCATTCGCGCACTCGCCGCCGAGACCGGTGTGCGCACCGTCTCGGTGGTCCGTCGCCGCCTTACGATGTCGCCGGTCTCGCCATCCGACGTGGCGCGAGGCGCGCTCGCAGCACTCGGGGCGATAACGCTCGAGCGAGACCGCGCGGTGGCGCTTCCCATCGGCTATGGAGCTTCTGTGACTGAGTCCGCCGCCAGACTGCTCGGTGCTATACTCTCCAGGTCCGATGACGGCTGACCCACTCTCCCCTGGAGGACCGATGAGGACGTTCCGTCCCCTGCTCGCACTCGCGCTCGCCACAGTGCTCGTTACAGGCGTGGCCGGATGCAGCGCAAACGACGTCGCAGCAATCGTCAACGGCGAAGAAATCAGCAAAGCGGAGCTCGATGACCAGGTAGATCGCCTGATGGAGCAGTCACCCCAGATGTTCGAGGGCGATGAGGGCGAGTCGCGCCTGCTCGATTTCAAGCGGCAGCTGCTCGACAACATGATCAACAACGTGCTGATCCGGCAGGCGGCGGCGGAGCGCGGCATCACCGTCTCCGACGAGGAGATCGAAGCTCAGATCGACGACCTCAAAGGAGGCTTCCCGAGCGAGGATGACTTCAACACCGCGCTCAGTGAGGCGAACCTCACGCTTGACGACCTCAAGCAGCAGCTGCGCGATCAGCTCGCGACACAGCGGCTGATGGAGGAGCTCGTCGGCGATGAGGAGGTCACCGAGGAGGAGATCGCCGATTACTACTCGCAGAACGGCAGCCAGTTCGAGGAGCAGGCCGCCGTCAAGGCGTCGCACATCCTGTTCGACCCCGACGACAAAGCGACTGCTGAGCAGGTGCTCGCCGAGATCAAGGCCGGCGGTGACTTCGCGGAGCTCGCGAAGACCAACTCCAAGGACCCGGGTTCGGCCGCGCAAGGCGGCGACCTCGGCTGGTCCGACCCTGCGCGGCCGTTCGTCACCGAGTTTCAGACGGCGCTCGACTCGCTCGAGGTCGGCGAGATTTCTGATCTCATCGAGACTGAGTACGGTTGGCACATCATCAAGGTCGACGAGATTCGCGAGCAGCGCACGAAGCCGATCGACGAGGTCCGCGACCAGATCGAGCAGACCATCCTGCAGCAGCGCAACATCGCTGCATACCAGGAGTTCCTCGCCGAGGTCCGTGCGGACGCTGAGATTGAGATTCTCATCGAGGAGCTGAAGCTTCCCGAGGCTGCCGAGGAGTAGCCCGGATGCCGGGCCTGTGCGGGGGGATGTCGTGCGCCCGATAGACGGAGACTTCGACGAGTTCGTGCGAACCATCGCCATTCTCCGCAGGCCCGGCGGATGCCCCTGGGATCGGGCGCAGGACCACATGAGCCTGCGCCGCAACATGATCGAGGAAGCCTACGAGGCCGTCTCCGCTATCGAGGCGGGCGATGACCGCGAGCTTGCTGAAGAACTCGGCGACGTGCTCCTGCAGGTTGTCTTGCACGCCCAGATCGCGGCCGATGAGGACCGCTTCACCATCGACGACGTCGTGGCGGGCATCTCAGAGAAGATCCGCCGACGCCATCCGCACGTGTTCGCCGATGCTCAGGCCGGCACTCCGGATGAGGTCATCGAGCGCTGGGACGCAATCAAGCGTGACGAGAAGGCGGGCTCCGGCGTTCTCG
>JACUUN010000022.1 GCA_014859265.1 Coriobacteriia bacterium | reverse complement strand
AGCTGTACTCGAAGTAGCGAGACGGCACCGGACGAGCCAAGGAGGCTTTTGCATGACAGAGTTCATGAGACCGCAGGTTACCGTCGACCAGCTCGACGAGCGGGTTGCGCGGTATACCGTGGAACCGCTCGAGCGCGGGTTCGGCTACACGCTGGGCAACTGCTTGCGCCGTGTGCTGCTCTCCTCGCTTGAGGGTGCCGCCGCGACGTCTATCCGTGTCGAGGGCGTACAGCACGAGTTCACCGCAATCGATGGCGTGCGCGAGGATGTCACCGACATCGTCCTCAACGTCAAGCAGCTGGTGTTCCGCGAGACCGGCGTGGGTGCTGCCGATGCGGTGGCAACGCTGAACGCGCGCGGTCCCGGCGAGGTGACCGGTGCGGACCTTAAGGTCCCCGCCGAGTTCGAGCTGGTGAACCCCGAGCAGGTCATCGCGACGCTCAACAAGGGTGCGAAACTCGAGATGGGCATCCGTGTGGGCGTCGGTCGCGGATACGTCTCCGCCGACCGCAACAAGCGGGCCGAGGACCCCATCGGTGTTATCACGGTCGACTCCCTCTTCAGCCCTGTGACGCGCTGCACCTACGTCGTGGAGAACACTCGTGTCGGCCAGCGTACCGACTACGACAAGCTTATCCTGGAGGTCGAGACCAACGGTTCGGTCGATCCGGGTGACGCCGTCGCGCGCGCGGGTCGCATCATCGACGAACACATGCTGCTCTTCACTGACCAGGCTTCAAGTCCGCTCGGCGAAGGCGAGATCTTCGCTGCTCAGGTGGACGAGGGCGAGACCGTGCTCGACACGCCCATCGAAGAGCTGGACCTGACGGTCCGCTCTTACAACTGCCTGAAGCGCCAGGGAGTCAACACCATCGGCGCGCTCACAGAGTGCTCCGAAGCCGATCTGCTCAACATCCGCAACTTCGGTGCGAAGTCCATCGAAGAAGTGAAGGACAAGCTGCAGGCCATGGGCCTCGGCCTCAAGCAGTAGTAGGAGAGCGCACACAATGAGACACCTTAAGAAGGGCCGAAAGCTCGGAACGGACGCGAGCCACACCAACGCCATGCTCCGCAGCCTTGCGATCGCCCTGTTCACGAACGAGCGCATCAAGACGACCGAGACCCGGGCCAAGGAGGTCCGCGCACTGGTCGACAAGGTGATCACGTGGGGCAAGCGCGGGGATATCCACTCCCGCCGCCTTGCTATCTCCGCGCTCGGCAATAAGGAGATCGTCTACAAGGTATTCGACAACATCGCTCCGCGTTTCGAGAGCCGTGAGGGCGGCTACACACGCATCCTCAAGCTCGGGCCGCGCAAGGGTGATTCGGCGCCGATGGTTATCCTGGAGCTGGTCGAGTAACGACGGTGCCACCAGGGCCGGCGCACGGCATGGATTCACAACGAGGAGGGTTTCGGCCACGTGGGCTGGACCCTCCTCGCGTGTAAGGACGTGGACGAGGCTTCGGGAGTCACAGGGATGATCGAGTTCATCGACATCACGTTCGAGTACCGGACGGCCGGCGGGAGTGTGCCGGCACTGCGGGGCGTGAGCACGAAGCTTTTGCCCGGAGAGCTCGTGACGGTGCTCGGGCCGAATGGATCGGGTAAGTCCACGCTCGCCCGGCTCGCCAACGGCCTGCTTCACCCATCCGGTGGCCGGGTCATCGTCGACGATATCGATTCGCTCGATGCGGCCCGTGTATGGGACGTCCGCTCCCGGGTAGGACTCGTCTTCCAGAATCCCGACAACCAGATCGTGGCGACCACCGTAGAGGAGGATGTCGCGTTCGGACCCGAGAACCTCGGGGTCAACCGGCCCGCGATGCGCGAGCGCGTCGCGGGGGCGCTCGAAGCAGTGGGCCTTGCCGGCCTCGAGAAGCGGGAGCCGCACACGCTCTCCGGAGGCCAGAAACAGCGGCTCGCAATCGCAGGTGCACTCGCCCTCGCTCCGGCCTACCTCGTGCTGGACGAGCCGACAGCCATGCTCGACCTACAGGGCCGCAGTGATGTTCTCGAGGTGCTAGCGAGACTCCGTGACAGCGGTACGGGCATCATGCACATCACCCATCACCTCGCCGACGCGGCTGCCGCGGACCGGGTGCTCGTGCTCGCGCGGGGCTCGGTCCTCTACGATGGCGTTCCTTCGCGTCTTCTCGGCGATTCGGAGCTGCTCGGCCGGTGCGGTCTCACGCTCCCGCCGGTGGGCCGGCTCGCCGAGGAGCTTCGGGCTGCTGGCGTACCCGTGCCCGCCGATGCACTCACGGCCGAGAGCGTGGTGAGTGCGCTGTGAGTCTGGCCCTGACAGGGGTGAGCTATACCTACGCCGCCGGCACCAGCTTCGCGACGCGCGCGCTTGTCAGCGTCGATGTCGCATTCGGCCCCGGTGAGGTCGTCCTCGTGCTCGGGGCGACCGGTTCTGGCAAGTCGACACTCCTGCGCGTCGCGGCCGGTCTTCTCGCACCGGACGCCGGATCGGTGACCCTGGACGGCCGCCTGGTCGACGGTCCACTTGCTGTGGTCCGTCCGGGAGTCGGGTTCGTATTCCAATCCCCGGAGATGCAGCTGTTCGCTGAGACGGTCGAGGTGGACGTCGCGTTCGGCCCCCGCAACCAGGGGCTTTCTGAGGACGAGGCGCGGATTGAGGCGCTCCGGGCACTCGCGGCCGTCGGGCTCGACGCGGAGGAGTTCGGCACGCGCTCGCCGTTCTCGCTGTCGGGCGGTGAGGCGCGCCGGGCGGCCATCGCGGGTGTGCTTGCCATGACTCCGGGATACCTGTTGCTCGACGAGCCGACTGCGGGACTCGACCTCAGCGGGCGAGAGGCGGTTCAGGCAATTGTGGTCGCCGCGCGCACGAGGGCGGGTGTTGTGGTGGTGACGCACGATGCCGAGGAGTTCCTCGGTGTTGCCGACCGGGTCATCCTGCTTTCGGAGGGGCGGGTCATCTTCGACGGTCCTGCCGATGAGCTCGTCCAGAGCCCGGAACGCTTTGCGGAGGCCGGTCTGAGGGCCCCCGAGATTCTCCGGGCCCAGATGCTTGCCCGCGACGCAGGGCTCGCGCTGCCACGCTTCGCCCTGGACCCACTTGCGGCGGCCGCGCTGATCGCAGGAGCACGGGAGGGCGCACGATGAAGGCGCCGGTGCCCTTCGGCCAGTTCTTCCCCGGCGACTCGCCTGTCCACCGTCTCGAACCGCGCGCCAAGATGGGCCTGGTTGCCGCATACATGGTCATGCTCTTCACCGTGGACGGTTTCGCGGGCCTGGCGGTGGCCGCCGGTCTTGCGGTGCTCGCTGTCACCGTTTCGTCGGTCCCCCCGCGGCTTGTTCTGCGGGGCGTGCGCGCCGTTTCGGTCATCCTCGTGTTCACGTTGCTGGCACACGGGTTGCGGTGGAACCCTGCTACAGTGACACTCGTCAGGATCGGCCCGATCGGCCTCGATTCACAGGGCGCGCTGACAGGTCTCTTCTTCGCGGTGAGGATCGTCCTGCTGGTCATCGGCACGTCGCTGCTCACGCTGACCACCTCACCGGTCCGCCTCGCCGATGCTCTCGAACGGCTCATGCGCCCACTCGAGCTCCTTCGTTTCCCGGCAGGTGAGGTCGCGATGATGCTCACGGTGGCGCTGCGCTTCATCCCCACGACCGCCGAGGAGGCCGAGAAGATCGTGGTTGCTCAGGTTGCACGGGGTGCCCGGTTCGACAGAGGCGGTCCCCTGAAGCGCGCGCGCGCCTACGTGCCGGTGCTCGTGCCGCTCTTCGTGAACCTTTTCCGCCGGGCCGATGAACTGGCCACCGCAATGGAGGCCAGGTGCTATCGTGGCGGCACAGGCCGGACCAGATATGCGGAGAGCCGCATGACCGTCATCGACCAGGCGGCACTCCTCCTCGGTGCCTCGGTGATGATATCCGTGGGGATGGTGCTGTAGATGGATGCGAATCGTCAGGCACACGGGGCTTACGCCCTGACGGTCTCCTATGATGGCGCGCCGTTCTCGGGGTTTGCCCGCCAGCCGGATCGGGACACCGTGCAAGGGAGGCTGGAGGCCGCGCTCGCCACCGCCCTGCGGCGCGAGGTGGTGACGGTGGGCGCTGGACGCACCGACGCGGGCGTTCACGCACTGGGTCAGGTCGTCTCGTACGATAGTGACGAGAACGAACCCGAGCCTGCGGTGCTCTTGCGTTCGCTCAACGCGCTGGTCGGCGAGGGCATCGTCGTGACGGGCATCCGCAGGGCAGCACCCGGCTTCTCGGCCCGGTTCGATGCGGAGGCCCGCGAGTACCGCTACCGGCTTGCTCCCGGGCCGGTGCCGCCTCTCTTCCTCGGCAGGGTTGCGTGGTGGACGCGACGCACGCTGAATCTCTCGGCGATGCGCACGGCGGCCAGCGCACTCGTCGGCGAGCACGACTTCCGCTCCTTCTGCGTCGCGGAGAGCGCCGGGGGGCAGATCACCTTCCGGCGCGTCGAGGTGGTGGAGATCGTGCCCGAGGAGCACCTCGGCGAGCACTGCGTCACGGTGCGTATCGTGGGCAACGCCTTCCTGCATTCGATGGTGAGGATCATCACGGGCTCGCTCGTCGAGGTCGGAGTAGGCCGTCGCGATCCCGGGTGGCTCGGCGAGGCGCTCGCGGCGTGTGACCGGGCGGCGGCGGGGCCGACGGCACCTGCTCACGGGCTGACCCTCTGGCACGTAGCGTATCCGGACGAATGCTGGCTCTGAGCGGCAGCGCTACTGCCCGGGAGCACTGCTACCCGGGGGAGTCATGCCGGTTGCAGGGCGGGATGGATACGCCCGGATGCGTGGACAAGTTGACAGCGGTCAGGGCGCTGGATAGAGTGTAAGGGTTCGCTTCCGGGTCCCGTGACTCCCGATTCGAACACCGGATGATAGATGCGTTTGGAGGACCATTGAAGACCTACCATGCCAAGCCCGGCGAGGTCGAGCGCGAGTGGCTCGTGGTTGACGCGACCGACATGGTGCTGGGACGGCTGGCCAGCCAGGTTGCACAGATCCTCAAGGGGAAGCATAAGCCGCAGTACACGCCCCACGTGGACACCGGCGATTTTGTGATCGTGCTCAACGCGAGCAAGATTAGGCTCACCGGCAACAAGATGGCCACCAAGACGAACTACCGCTACAGTGGGTTCCCCGGCGGACTGAAAGCGGTCCCGATTGCCACGATGCTCGAAAAGCGTCCAGAGCGCGTCATCGAGCTGGCGGTTAGGGGCATGCTTCCGAAGAACACCCTGGGCAGGGCCATGGGCAAGAAGCTCAAGGTCTACGCTGGGTCTGAGCACCCGCACCAGGCCCAGCAGCCCCGTGAGATCACCCTGGAGGGTTAGCGCATGGCTGAGAACAAGGCTGTCTATCAGGGTACCGGGCGCCGCAAGACCTCGGTGGCCCGTGTACGCCTCACGCCGGGCACCGGCATCATCACCGTCAACGGCAAGCCCGCCGCCGACTATTTCGGCCGAGAGGCGCTCGTGACCTTCGTCGAGACGCCGTTCAAGGCGACCGAGACCGCCAGTCGCTTCGATGTGATCGCGAAGATTCACGGCGGCGGCGTGACCGGCCAGGCCGGGGCCCTTCGCCACGGCATCGCGAGAGCGCTGCTCGAGGCAGGCGACGAGTACCGAGGCGACCTGAAGCGCGCCGGCCTGCTCCGCCGTGACCCGCGTATGGTCGAGCGCAAGAAGTACGGCCTCAAGAAGGCCCGCAAGCGCCCGCAGTTCTCGAAGCGCTAGGCTGCGGGGACACGCCGATCGATTACGACAGGGCCCGCCCTCGTGGCGGGCCCTGTGTACTGGAGGAATAGCATGACGCGACTCTTCGGTACCGACGGGGTGCGTGGGATAGCGAACGCCGATCTCACGCCCGAGCTTGCCTTCCGTCTCGGCGAGGCGGCGGGACACTTCCTCGGCGAAAAGGGTAGAGGCCGCATCGTCGTCGGCAGGGACACCCGGCGCTCGGGCGAGATGCTCGAGGCTGCGATGGTGGCGGGCATCTGCTCGGGCGGGGCCGACGCGCTTGTGGCGGGTGTCGTTCCGACCCCCGCCGTGGCCTATCTGACCCGGGAAATGGGTGCGGACGGTGGCGTGGTGATCTCGGCGTCGCACAACCCGGCTCCGTACAACGGGATCAAGTTCTTCAGCCGCGACGGCTTCAAGCTGCCCGACGAGCTTGAGGATGATATCGAGGAGTTCACTGTCTCCGAGCGTGACTGGGAGCGTCCGACCGGGGCCGATATCGGCCGCACCGTGCGAATCGATGACGCCGTGGCCCGCTACATCACACATGCGATCGACACGGTCGACGGCGACCTTACCGGAATGACCATCGCGGTCGACTGCGGTCACGGTGCCGCGAGCGTCGCCACTCCGCGTGCACTCCGGGAACTCGGCGCCACGGTCATCAGCCTGAACTGCGAGTGGAACGGCATGGACATCAACGACGGCTGCGGCTCGACCGATCTCGGGCCGCTCACCGAGCTCGTGAGAACGCACAAGGTGGACTTCGGGATTGCCCACGACGGGGACGCCGATCGCGTGCTCGCGGTGGACGAGCAGGGCAATGAGGTCGATGGTGATCTCATCATGGCCATCTGTGCGGTGCAGATGAAGGACCAGGGGAGGCTGCTCGGCGACACCGTCGTGAGCACCGTGATGTGTAATCTCGGCTTCGAGGTCGCCATGCGCGAGCATGGCATCAACGTCATCAAGACGAAAGTGGGCGACCGGTACGTCCTCGAGCAGATGCGCTCCTCGGGTGCCACGCTTGGCGGCGAGCAGTCCGGCCACATCATCTTTCTCGAGCACAATACGACCGGTGACGGTCTCACCACCGCACTTCAGATCGCCGCAGCCATCAAACGCTCGGGCAGCCCGCTCTCGCAGCTCCGCACAGTGATGACGCGCTACCCGCAGGTGCTTGTGAACGTCCCCGTGAAGGACAAGGGACGCCTCGGGGCGAGTTCGGCCGTCGCCACTGCGATCAGCGAGGCCGAGGAGGCGCTCGGCGGGAGTGGCCGCGTACTGGTGCGGGCAAGCGGTACCGAACCGCTGGTGCGTGTGATGGCCGAGGCCTCCGAAGAGAGTGCGGCAGCAGCGGTTGTAGAACGGCTTGTCGAGGTGGTTCGCACCGAGCTCGCCGGCTAGGGCCGTCGTCCGCATCGCACCGGCGGGCTGGTATACTCGTGCAGGGCAGCTGCCTATCGAAAGGGGGGTGCCGCACAAGCTGACCGCACCACGAAGCGCCTGGACTGGCATCGGGCTGTACGCGTGCTCGCCAGTCGACGAGGAGAGAGCTTATCGAAGTACTCGGCGGATGGCTCTCCGGCCTGACCGGGGTCGTGACGGTACCGACAAAACCCGCGGGCGACCGCGGGCACAAAGCGATGCCGCATCGGTGTCTCACCTTTCCAGGGGCCGTTTCGGCCCCGCTCCCCGGCACGTGTTTCCGTCGGGCTGTCGCCCTGCATGCATTCGCCGCACATTTGTGAGCGCGATAGGAAGATAGAGGTACCCCTATGTGTGGAATCGTCGGATACGTTGGCCCGCGCCAGGCGAGTGGCGTGCTTATCGGCGGGCTTACCCGGCTCGAGTATCGCGGCTATGACTCTGCCGGCATCGCGATCATGAGCCATACTGGTCTTGAGGTGGTCCGCCGGTTTGGCAAGCTCGTGAACCTGGCCAGCGCCATTGGCGAGACGCCCGTTCCCGGCACAATCGGCATCGGGCATACCCGCTGGGCGACGCACGGGCGACCCAGCGAGGAGAACGCACACCCCCACATCGACTGCACAGGCCGGATTGCCGTCGTTCACAACGGCATCATCGAGAACTACATGGACCTGCGCGAAGAGCTCTCAGCGACCGGCCACATGCTCCGCTCGGAGACGGACACCGAGGTCGTCGCACACCTCGTCGAGTCGTACTACGACGGCGACCTCACAGCTGCGGTCAGCCGGGCCATCAAGCGGCTCGACGGCAGCTACGCCCTTGGCATCGTGCATCTCGACCATCCGGAGACGCTGGTGGCGGCACGCAAGGACTCGCCGCTCATCATCGGCATCGGCGAGGGTGAGAACGTGGTTGCGAGCGACATCCCCGCGGTGCTCGAGTACACGCGCGAGGTGCTCGTCCTTCACGATGACGAGGTTGCCACCGTCCACGCGGATAGCGTGCACGTCCAGGCACTCGACGGCACCGATGTGAGCGATCCCGAGATGATGCACGTCGAGTGGGACCTCGATGCCGCCGAGAAGGGCGGCTACGAAGACTTCATGTTCAAGGAGATCTTCGAGCAGCCCAAGGCGATCCGGGAGACGCTCCGCGGGCGGATGTGCGAGGGCGGCGACATACAGCTGTCCGAGCTCGACATGGCACCCGAGCAGGTCGCGTTGATCAATCGGGTCTTCATCATTGCGTGCGGCACGTCCTTCCACGCGGGCATGGTGGCCAAGACGCTGATCGAGGGATGGGCGCGCATCCCCGTCGAGGTTGAGGTCTCCTCGGAGTTTCGCTACTCAGACCCAATCGTGGATGATGACACACTTGTCGTCGCAATCACCCAATCGGGAGAGACGGCCGACACGCTTGCCGGCGTGCGCGAGGCGCGCGACCGCGGTGCTAAGGTCATCGCTATCACCAATGTCGTGGGGAGCCGGGTCACGCGGGAGAGTGACGGCGTCATCTACACGCACGCCGGACCCGAGATAGGTGTCGCAGCCACCAAGACGTTCACCGCGCAGATTGCGGCCCTCTACGTGCTCGCACTCAAGCTGGCGCAGGCGAAGGGGACCGTGCAGCAGGAGCGCATCGAGCACCTGTGGTCGGAGCTCTCGCGCATGCCCGACCTCGTCGAGACGATCCTGGAGGACCTCGACGGGCTGAAGGAGTGTGCCGACGAGTACGTTGGTGCGAACTCGTCCCTCTTCCTCGGCAGGGGCATCGGCGTCCCGATCGCGATGGAGGGGGCGCTCAAGCTCAAGGAGATCTCCTACATCCACGCCGAGGCGTATCCGGCCGGCGAGATGAAGCACGGCCCAATAGCGCTCATCACTGAAGAGGTTCCGGTCGTGGTGATCGCCACCCAGGGCCACACCTACGAGAAGGTTGTGAGCAACATCCAGGAGGTTCGCGCGCGCGGAGCCCAGGTGATCGCCGTCGCTACCCACGGCGATGACGATATCCGCCGTCACGCAGAGCACGTTCTGTACGTTCCCGCGACGACCGAGTCACTCTCGGCAATACCCGCGACGATCCCGCTCCAGCTGCTCTCCTACTACATCGCGAAAGCACGGGGCTGTAACGTCGACCAGCCGCGTAACCTCGCCAAGTCAGTGACGGTGGAGTAGCGATGTCGATCACCGGCCTCGGGGTGGACATCGTCGAGATCGAGCGGATGCGCCGCGCTCTCGAGCGTCGACCGGCATTGAAGGAGCGGATATTCTCGGCAGATGAGCGCGCGTACTGCGACGCCCGCAACCGGCCCGAGATCCACTACGCGATGCGCTTTGCGGCCAAGGAGGCGGTCCTCAAGGCGCTCGGCACCGGGTTCTCGGGGATGCGCTTCACCGATGTCGAGGTCGAGCGCGACGAGCGCGGACGGCCCGTCCCGCGTCTTTCGGGACGCGCAGCCGAGGTCGCTGAGGAGCGTGGCATCGTGGAGATGCACCTGTCGCTCTCGTTCACTCACACCAACGCCGTGGCTTCCGCGGTCGCGATTACCGAGGAGGGTCGCCCGCGGCCCAAGGAGACGCCGCCTGACCCCATGGCGGGGCTCACGGCGTCGTTCAAGGAGGCGCGAGCGCTGCTCGATGAGGTCGAGGTGGGGGATACATCAGATGAGGAGTGAGCCGACGGCTCCCTGACCGGAGCCGTCTCGCAGGGATGGGAGGCCCCTGTGATTCACGCACTGACTGCGGCCAGCGCGAAGACGGCCGAGGAGCGGGCGGTCGCCCAAGACGGCGTTACGCTCTCTGGCCTCATGGAGCGCGCGGGTGGCGCCGTCGCTCAGGAGGTCGAACGCCGCTCGTCGTACGGCTCAATCGCGGTGATCTGCGGTGGCGGGAACAACGGTGGCGACGGTTGGGTAGCCGCGCGGGAGCTCGTCGATGCCGGTCGCGAGGTGACCGTCTTCACCGCGTCGGCACCAGACGCAGTATTGGGTATCGCCGGTGAGGCTGCGCGCGGTGCAGCCGATGCGGGCATCACCGTGGTGGAATTGGGTGACACGTCGCTGGAGCCCGAAGCCTTCGAAGACTTCGCAGTTGTGGTCGACGCGCTGTTCGGCGTGGGATTCAGCGGGGAGGTCCGTCCGCCGTTTACAACCTGGATCAAGGCGGTCAACGCCTCGTCCGCCCTCGTCGTCTCTGTCGATGTCCCCTCGGGCGTGGATGCGTCTACAGGTGCTACCGGGGTGCACTTCGTGCGCGCGGATGTCACTGTGACGTTCTCGGCGCCAAAGCTGGGCACCATCCTCTATCCGGGCGCGGACCTTGTCGGAGAGCTGGTCGTCGCGGACATCGGGATTCCGTGGGAGTACCTCGGATCCCCGGGTGACCCCGAGGTCTGGGATGCCGGGGACTACCGGGCGCTGCTGCCCCGACCGGCGCCCGATGCGCACAAGAACAGCCGCGGGCGCGTCCTTCTCGTGGCGGGATCGGGAGCGTTTCCGGGTGCGGCAGCGCTCGCGGCGATGGGCGCCCAGCGCATGGGAGCCGGATACGTCACGGTCGCTGTGCCGGAGTCCGTCGTGCCGGTGTTGCAGTCCAAGCTCACCTCGGCGATTGTCATGGGGCTACCCGAGAACCCATCGCATACACTTGCCTCGAGGGTCATCGACGCGGTCATCGACATCGCACGGGAGTTCGATGCGGTTGTGCTCGGGCCAGGTATGACTGTGGCTCACGGCGCCGTCCACGTGGCACGCGCACTCGTAGGCGCCCTCGGCTTGCCGCTCGTGGTTGATGCCGACGGGCTGAACGCACTTGTCGACACGGTGGACACGGTGACCGGCCGGGAGGCTCCGACGATTATCACGCCCCACCCGGGCGAACTCGCGCGCCTGCTCGGCACTACCTCGGCCGCGGTCCAGGCCGATAGGCTATTCTATGGGCGTGAGCTGAGCGGCCCGCGGCTCGCATGCATCCTCAAGGGGGCGCACACGCTCGTAAGCGGGCGGGAGCGGCAGGTCGTGACGCTGGCCGGCAACCCCGGGCTTGCGACCGCCGGGACTGGCGATGTCCTCGCCGGCATGGCGGGAGCGCTCCTCGCGCAGGGGCTCGAGCCGTTCGAGGCGGGTGCGCTCGCGGCATACCTGCACGCGCGTGCAGGCGACCATGCCTCGGCGGCCCTCACGATCCTGAGCGTGGTCGCGGAGGACGTCCCGGCGTACCTGCCCGCTGCCATCCGCGAGCTCGATAGTAGTATCTAGGACATACCAGGCTCCGGCATCGGGCCGGACGAGAAGGAGGGACCTGCGATGGCGGAGCAGACGGTACGCGACATCATGACGACGGATCCGGTGACGATCGGCCCGGAGATGACCGTGACCGAGGCCGCGCACCTCATGGTCGAGCGAAGGATCGGCGCGCTGCCGGTCCTCGACGAGGACTGCCTCATTGGCATCGTCACCGAGGGTGATCTCATCATGCAGGATGTGAAACTGGAGTTCCCGACCTATCTGCACCTGCTGGACGGATACATCCTCTACCCGCCGTCCACGGCGCGCTTCGAAACCGAGCTCAAGAAGGCCGTGGCCGCGTCGATCCGCGACGTCATGACTCCCGATCCGCTCACCATCCAGGCGGACGCACCAGTCGAAGACGCGGCGACGCTGCTCGTCGAGCGGGATGTGAGCCGACTGCCCGTGCTCGATGGGGAGCAGCTGGTCGGAATCGTAAGCAAGTCGGACATCGTGCGCTCGCTCATAGCGAACCAGGAGTAGCCTCCGATGACCTACGAGCGGTGGGCACGCGCCGTCATCGACCTGGAAGCGGTCGCCCACAACGTGCGCGCACTGAAAGCGCGCACGCGCCCGGGCACCCTCTTCATGGCGGTCGTTAAGGCTGACGGTTACGGTCACGGTGCGCTCCGGGTAGCCCACGCATCGCTGCAAGCCGGCGCAGACCGGCTCGGGGTGGCTACGGTCGAGGAAGCGTTGCAGCTCAGGGAGTCTGGCATCAGCGCACCGATACAGGTGCTGTCCGAGCCTCCCGCGTCCGCGGCGGACCTGCTGATTGAGTACGACTTGATACCGACTGTGACGACACGCGCCTTCGCAGAGGCCCTCGGGCGTGCCGCCATGGTTGCCGGACAGGAGGCGCCTTGCCATCTCAAAGTCGACACGGGCATGAACCGGCTCGGCGTACGAGCCGAGGATGCGCCCGGGTTCGCCTCGGCACTTGCCGCTCTTCCCGGTCTGCATATGGAGGGTCTCTTCACCCACTTCGCAACCGCCGACGTCCCGGGGGACTGGGACTTCGAGTCGCAGCTTGCCCGTTTCGGAGACGTTGTCGCCCGCATGCGCGACGAGGGTGTGTCGCCCGGTATCGTCCACGCCTGCAACAGCCCTGCGACGATACTACATCCCGAGGCGCATCTCGATATGGTGCGCTGCGGCATCGCAATCTACGGGTTGCATCCTGGCCCCTCGACCTACGACCGCATCGACCTGCGACCAGCGATGACAGTGAGTGCGCGCGTCACCCTCGTGAAGCGCATCGGCATGGGGGAGGGTGTGAGCTACGGGCTCACATGGCGAGCGGCGGCACCGGCTACCATCGCGACCCTTCCGCTCGGCTATGCCGACGGCGTGCACCGGATTCTCTCCAACCGCATGGAGGTACTCGTCGATGGTGTCCGGTGCGCACAGGTCGGCCGGGTCTGCATGGACCAGCTGATGATAGAGGTGCCCCGCACGGCGAACGTGGAAGAGGGCGATGAGGCGATCCTCGTCGGCACGCAGGGTGAGCAGCGGATCCTCATGGATGAGGTGGCGGAGTCGGCGGGAACGATCAACTACGAGATGGCATGCGCATTCGGCATGCGCATGCCCCGGGTGTACCGCTGACGGATGCCCTGAAAGACTCTTGGATTTTGAGAAGGAACGGCCCGCGCCAGGAAGAAGGGAACCCATGGAGGGCCATTCGCGTCTCATGCGAGCGTGCCCTGCTCCCGAGACGGTGACACAGGGGGTGGATAGTGGACGAAAAGGTCCTCGAGGAGTTCCAGTTCCACAAAGAAACGGTGGTAGCGGATGTCAACTCGCCGCTTCATCTGATACGCGAGAAAGAGATGGAGATCTCGGGACGCGTCCTCGCCACCAAGAAAGAGGCCGAGCAGATCGTCTCCGAGGCACGCCGTAAGGCGGTCGAGATCGTCCAGAAAGCCGAGGCCGAGGGCGAAGTTCTCTCCTCCGAGGAGGAGAAACGCGTGACCGTGCAGGTCGAGCGCGACGTCGCGAAGATTCATGAGGATGCGGAGCACGAGGTCGAGGCGCTCCGTGAAACGATTGTTGAGCGAATGAGCAACGCGATCGATTACGTGGTCGGTTCTGTCACGCGCTTCTAGCGGGCGGGCCGGTCTCCAACGGTTGAAACCGGGGGGTGTCGCAGGTGCTGGTTCCAATGGCCAAGGTCGAGATCATCGGCCCGAAGAACGAGTTCTTCGAAGTCGTGAGCTTGCTGCACGACCAGGGCAAGCTGCACATCGAGGACCTCTCGAGGAAGATCAGCTCCGGTGAAGTGCCGTTACAGCGGATGGAAGTCTATGAGGAGCAGCAGCAGGATCAGGAGCGGATGGAGGAGCTGCTGATTCGCGTCCGCGCGATTGTCAAGGCGCTCCACCGCGACGACATCCACCTCGACGTTACGGCGCGGCGCGCCGAGTACGACAGCCTCTTCTCCGAGGACGCCAGCGAGCTCGCTGGCGAGGTCGCGAAGGTTATCGAAGAGGTCGAGGAGAGGACCTCCGGACTCGCGTCGTCGCGAACGAATCTCGAGTCGGAGCTCTCCCTGCTCGCGCGCTACGAACCGATACTTCAGAAGATACAGCCGCTGGCGAAGCAGATTGTGACCACCGGTGCGTACGAGTCGGTGGCCTTGTTGGTCGAGCGGCGTTACAAGTCGGCGCTCGAGCTGCTCAAGGAGGAGCTCAACAAGATCACGCACAAGCAGTGCGAGATCGTTTCCACCGATGTCGACGAGAACACGACCGCGGCCATCGTCGTGTTCAACAAGACCTACTCCGAGCCAGTGCACAAGTTCTTGGCGATGGAGAACGTCAACCAGATCCGGTTGCCCTCCTCTTTCGAGGACATGCCGTTCGACGTCGCGTACGAGACCCTTAAGGAGCGCAAGGGGCACCTGCCCGCCGAGCTCGAGAAGGTTTCGATCGAGCTCGAGGAGATGTCGAAGGCCTGGTACCTGAAGCTCACGGCGATCCGTGATGTGCTCATCGACAAGATCGAGGAGATTACAGCCATACCGAAGTTCGGACGCACGGACTACGCGTTCGTCATCAACGGGTGGATTCCGGTAAAAGAGGTCAACGAGTTGAGGCAGGCCATCTCCACCAAGTGGGGCGATGACATCATCATCACCCAGACGGCGGTGAGCGAGGAGGAATTCAACGAGACGCCGGTGGCGATCAAGAACCCGAAGGCTATCGCACCCTTCGCGCAGCTCATGAGCGTCCGGGGCGTGCCACGCTATGGGACCGTGGACCCGACCTGGATGCTCTTCATCTTCTTCCCGCTCTTCTACGGGATGATTGTCGGGGACTTCGGCTACGGCGCGGTGATGCTCGGGGTGATCTTCTGGCTTCGCCGCAAGTTCAAGGTGAACGAACTCATCCAGATCGCCACATCGATCCTCGGGCCGGCTGCAACGATGGTCGTGGCGTTCGGTCTGGCGTACGGGGAGGGCTTCGGTGACGTGCCGCTGCGGGCGGGCTGGGTGCAGCACGTGTATGCGCTCGATCCTGTGACCGGAGTGATGGTGGACACTGGAGCGACTGCGTGGTTCGGAGTGATTCCCACGTTCCACCGGGTCGAAGCGATCATGCCGTTCATGCTCATCGCAGTCGCCGTCGGTGTGCTCCATGTGCTCCTCGGACTTGTCATTGGTGTGGTGAACGCGGTCAGGACCAAGCACAAGAAGCACCTCTACGAACGCGGTGGCATCCTTGTGCTACTGCTGGCCATCTTAGTCCTTGTCGGCCTCGGCCAGACCGCCATCAGCGGGACCGGTGCGGTGGCCGCCCAGGCTGCGGTCGCGATGATCGCACTGGCCGGATTCATCTACGCGATCAAGGGCGGCAGCGTCATGGGCGTCGTCGAAACACTCGAGTCCTTCGCTCACATCGCAAGCTATATCCGTATCATGGCAGTTGGACTGGACGGCGCGCTCTTCGCAGACGCGATCAACCAGATCGTGGTGATCTTGAGTGGCCCCGACCAAATCTCGATCGTCGGAATCATGATGGGCATCGTACTCCACTCGTTGCACATCGTGATGGCATCCTTCAGCCCGCTGATTCACGCACTGCGTCTTAACTTGCTGGAGTTTTTCGGCAAGTTCTACGAGACCGGCCAACAGCCGTATAGTCCGTTCACGAAAACCGGAGGTGAAGAGAGCGCATGATCAAGAATCGGCTCGCAAAGTGGGTGTTCGGCAGTACGTTCCTGGTGACGATGCTCCTTCCGGCCATGGCGTTCGCCGCTGAGGCGGAAGTCGTCGGCGAGTGGCAGGCCTACGTCGCCAAGGCGTTCGCTGCCGGCCTTGCCATGGGTCTGTCCGCGCTCGCGGCAGGGTATGCCCAGGCGAAAATCGGTTCTGCTGGTGCGGGGACGCTCGCCGAGCGTCCTGAGGCCTCCGTATGGATCATCGTTCTCCAGGCACTCCCGGAGATCATCGTCCTGCTGGGCTTCGTTGCCTCGATCCTGATCGTCAACATGCCCGTCACGCCTGCATAGGCGCGCTTGCACTGACGGCGAATCACAGGAAAGAGGTCCTGGTCCCATGGCCCTAGAAGATATCTTCCGCGCACTGGACGAGCAGGCAGACAAGGAGTGCGAGGACATCCTTGCCATTGCTCGTGCGCAGGCTGAAGCCATTGAGGCTGACGCCGAGGAGCAGGCTGCGGGCATCTGTTCGGCGTGCGTCGAGAACACCGAGTCGGTGATGCAGCGAAAGGCGGCCAAGCAGACCAACGCGGCACGCCTCGAGGCGAAGAAGAAGGTCGCCTCCGTGAAGGAGGCGGCGGTCAGTGATGCCTTCGACAAGGCGGCTGACCGGCTCGTGTCGGCGCGCACCCTTCCCACGTACCCCGATGTGTTCAAGGCGCTCGTCTCCGAGGCGATCGCCGGGGTGTCCGATGAGATGGCACTGATGGTTGACCCTGCGGACGAGGAACTTGCGCGAAAGGTTCTCACAGAGATGGGTGTGGATGCCGAGGTCCGAGCCGAGTTGTCCACGAGCGGTGGTGTCGCGGTGTTGACCGGCAACGGTCGCATCATGCGACGCAACACGCTTGAGGATCGCCTCGACAAGGTGCGCCACTCCATCCAGTCCGAGGTGGCGGAGATCCTGTTCTCATGAGCGATGCAACCACGTCGACGCGCAGACGCAGCGCAGTATCCGGCAACGACTACGGGTACGCTAACGCGCGCATCCGCGGTATGCGTTCGCGCCTGTTCGACCGCCCGTTCCTCGACAGGCTCATCGAAGAGCCGAGCGTGCCCCGTCTCGTGCAGGACCTGACCGAGACGGAGTACGGCCCGGATCTCGAGGAGGTGCTCATTCACGGGCTCGACGCCACGAACGTTGATGTCGCGCTCAAGAAC
This sequence comes from Coriobacteriia bacterium, assembly GCA_014859265.1. Taxonomy (GTDB): domain Bacteria; phylum Actinomycetota; class Coriobacteriia; order Anaerosomatales; family SLCP01; genus SKKZ01. The sequence goes on along the minus strand of JACUUN010000022.1, from coordinate 7,295 downwards.
AACATGGTGCGGACCTTCCAGAAGATTATGGGCTTCCTTAACCCGGAGGCTGCCTACCTGGTGACGACCTTGCTCGGCAGGTGGGACATCTTCAACGTGAAGACGATTTTGCGTGCTAAGCACATGCACCTGTCGATAGACGAGCTCAAGGATGGCCTCTTGCCCGCCGGGCAGTTGACGCCGGTCGACCTCGAGGCGCTCTCGTCCGTCGATGACGTCCGGACTGTGGTTGACACTGCGGCGACATGGGGGCTGCCGATGGCGGCCGCCCTGCGCGACGGCCACGGTGAGTTTATGCACACCGGGGAGTTGGCATCGCTCGAGCTGGCGTTGGACCGCTACTACACCGAGTGGGCCCAGGAAAGGCTCTCCCGGCGTGGCGCCAACACGCGCATGGCACAGAAGGTCCTGGCCACTCAGGTAGATGTTGCCAACCTCGTGATGGTGCTGCGGCTCCAGAGTGCCGACGTAGAGCACATCGATATCGACCAGTTCTTTCTCGAAGGGGGAGCGGTCATCACGCGGGAGCTTTACACGGCGCTGTCCAGGATGTCGGATATCGACGAGGTACTCGGCCGCCTTCGCGGCACTGCATACGGCAGAGCGCTCGACGACGTGTCGATGACCTACCTCGAGCAGAACTCGATCTCCGTGTTCGAGCGCGCACTCGAGGATCTCTTCACACGGCGCACGCTGGGTATCGCGAAGGGTGACCCGTTGGGAATCGGTGTGGCGATCTCGTATCTGTGGGCGAAGCAGAACGAAATCACCAACCTGCGCATCATCGTGAAGGGCAAGTCAGTGGGCATGCCGGTGGATCGCGTGAGGAAGGAGCTCATCCTTGTATAAGCTCGTCGTCCTCACCGACCCCGATACGGCGGACGGGTTCCGGCTCGCCGGTGTGGATGTCAAGGTCGCCGAGTCTGAAGGGGGCGCGCGCAAGGCGCTCAACTCCCTGCTGGATGACGAGTCGAGTGGCATCATTGCCGTTAACGAGAAGATGATGGCCGCGATCGACGAGCGCACCCAGCGCAAGATCGATAGTATCTACCGCCCGATCGTCATCTCGCTTCCCATCAGGGAGCAGTTGGCGATGGGCGAGGACCACCGGGCGTATCTGGCACGCCTGATCAGAAGAGCAATCGGATTCGACATAACGCTGAGGCGAGGCTGATGATTGCAGGAACAATATCGAAGATCACGGGACCGGTTGCTGTCGCGTCAGGCATGATCGGCTCCAAGATGTACGACATCGTGCGCGTCGGCCACGAGGGTCTGATGGGCGAGATCATCCGGCTCGAGGGCGACCGCTCGACGGTCCAGGTGTACGAGGACACGTCGGGCCTGAAGGTCGGAGACCCCGTGGAGTCGACAGAGGGACCGCTCCTCGTCGAGCTCGGACCGGGACTGCTCTCCTCGATCTACGACGGTGTTCAGCGTCCGCTGCCGGTCATTGCCGCTCAGAGCGGTGACTACATCCAGCGCGGTACCGTCGCCTCAGCGCTCGACCGCGAGCGGCTGTGGGACTTCACCCCGGTCGCCACGGTCGGACAGGAGGTCGTCGGTGGAGACGTGATCGGCACCACTCCGGAGGGGCAGACGATACTCCACAAGGTCATGGTTCCCCCGAACGTCAAGGGCAGGCTGAAGAAGGTTGCCCCCGCGGGGCAGTACACCGTCGACACGACAGTGGCTACGCTCGAGGACGGCACCGAGATCAAGATGTCGCAGTGGTGGCCCGTGCGTCAGGGACGTCCCTACACGCGCAAGCTGGACCCCACTCATCCGTTCACGACGGGTATGCGCATCCTCGACACGTTCTTCCCGATCGCGCTCGGAGGCAACGCGATCATCCCGGGCGGTTTCGGCACGGGTAAGACCGTCACCCAGCAGTCGCTGGCCAAGTGGGCCGACGTCGACATCATCGTCTACGTCGGCTGCGGCGAGCGTGGCAACGAGATGACCGAGGTCCTCGTCGAGTTCCCCGAGCTCGAGGACCCGCGTACGGGCGCACCGCTCATGGACCGGACCGTGCTCGTCGCCAACACCTCGAACATGCCGGTGGCGGCCCGCGAGGCGTCCATCTACGTCGGAGCGACGCTCGCGGAGTTCTACCGGGACATGGGGTACAACGTCGCGATGATGGCCGACTCCACCTCGCGTTGGGGCGAGGCGCTCCGCGAGGTCTCAGGACGGCTCGAGGAGATGCCTGGCGAGGAGGGCTACCCAGCATATCTCGCCACCCGGCTCGCAGCGTTCTACGAGCGCTCGGGGCGCGTCCAGGCACTCGGTGCCGACGAGGACCGCGTCGGTTCGGTCACGATGGTCGGCGCGGTTTCGCCCGCCGGTGGAGACATGTCCGAGCCGATGACCCAGAACTCCCTGCGCGTCTCGGGTGCCTTCTGGGCACTCGACACGTCGCTGGCACAGCGCCGACACTTCCCGGCGATATCTTGGACGAAGTCCTACACGCTCTTCCTCGGCCAGGTCCGCACCTGGTACGAGGAGAACGTCGCCGGAGACTGGCACGAGTTGCGCGATCAGGCGATGTCGATCTTGCAGAAGGAGACGGAGCTCCAGGAGATCGTGCAGCTTGTCGGGCCGGACGCGCTGCCGGAGTCCGAGAAGATCGTCCTCGAAGTCGCCCGCATGCTGCGCGAGGACTTCCTGCAGCAGTTCGCATTCGACGAGGTCGACGCGTACTGCCCGCCGAAGAAGCAGTACTTGATTCTCAAGGCGATCCTCTCGTTCCACGAGGCTGCGGTCTCCGCTCTCAACCGTGGCGTGTCGCTGCGGCAGATCCTGGAGATGCCTTTCAAGGACGAGATCGGCACGATGAAGACGACCCCGCACGAAGAAGCGATGGAGGCGATTCCCGTGTTCTGCACGAAGGTCGCCGAAGGAATCGCCGGAATCGAGGTGTACTGACGTGACGCCAGAGACGATGACGCCCCCGCAGGAGCCCATGGTCCGTCCGTTAGTCTCGACCGACTATCGGACCCTGAGCTACGTGACAGGCCCCCTCATCTTCGTCGAGAACGTCGAGGACGTCGCATACGACGAGATGGTCGCGATCCGCATGCCGGACGGCGGTCACCGTAGCGGGCAGGTCCTCGAGGTCAGCGGCACTACCGCGGTCATCCAGGTCTTCGAGGGCACGCAGGGCATCGACATCGACGCCACCGAGGTACGCTTCCTTGAGGACGTCGCACGTATCGACGTCTCGCCCGACCTGCTCGGTCGCGTCATGAACGGTACGGGTGCTCCGATCGACGGCGGCGCGCCGATCATCCCCGAGCGGCGCCTCCAGGTCACCGGCGCCCCAATCAACCCGTACGCTCGCGAGAAGCCGGCGGACTTCATCGAGACCGGTATCAGCGCGATCGACGGGCTGAACACTCTGGTACGCGGCCAGAAGCTGCCGATTTTCTCGGGCTCGGGTCTGCCGGCGAACCAGCTCGCGGCCCAGATTATCCGCCAGGCGCGGGTCAAGAGCGGTGAGGAGTTCGCCGTCGTGTTCGGGGCGATGGGCATCACTCACCGCGAGGCCGCCTACTTCATGAACCAGTTCGAGAGCACCGGCGCGCTCGAGCGCGTCGTGTTCTTTCTGAACCTCGCCGATGATCCGACGGTCGAGCGCCTGCTCACCCCGAAGGCCGCGCTGACCGTCGCGGAGTACCTCGCCTTCGAGAAGGACATGCAGGTGCTCGTCGTCCTCTCCGACATGACGAACTACTGTGAGGCGTTGCGCGAGGTCTCGACCGCGCGCGAGGAGGTGCCGGGACGCCGCGGCTATCCGGGCTACATGTACACCGACCTCTCGATGATCTACGAGCGTGCCGGCCGCATCAAGGGACGCAAGGGCTCGGTCACCCAGCTCCCAATACTCACGATGCCGGACGACGACATCACGCATCCCATCCCGGATCTCACCGGGTACATCACCGAGGGGCAGATCGTGCTCTCGCGCCAGCTGCACCGCCGGGCGGTCTACCCGCCCATCGACGTGCTGCCATGCCTCTCGCGCCTCATGAACCTCGGCATCGGCGAGGGGAAGACGCGCGACGATCACCGTGCGGTCGCAAACCAGCTCTACGCTGCGTACGCACAGGGCCGTGACCTACGCAAGCTCGTTGCCATCGTCGGTGAGGAGGCGCTCTCGGACAACGACCGCGCGTACCTTCGCTTCGCAGACGAGTTCGAGAAGCGCATCGTCGGACAGGGCGAGGAGGGCCGCACCATCGAGGAGACCCTGGCAATCAGCTGGGAGCTGATGGCGGGTCTGCCGATGGCTGAACTCAAGCGCGTACGTGAGTTCATCGGTGCCTACCATCCGAGTGCCGAGCAGGAATCCGGCGACCTCTAAGGGGAGACGATGGAGGAAGTCCGGCCGACACGGGCAGAGCTACTCGAGCGACGCGAGCAGATCAAGCTCGCCGAGCAGGGTATGGACCTGCTCAAGCAGAAGCGCGACGCGCTGCTCATCGAGTTTATGGGCGTCATGGATGAGACTCTGCGTCTCTCTGAGGCGCTGCAGAAGAACGTTGCCGAGGCCCAGTATGCGCTGGCCGTCGCCAAGGCGGTGGACGGCACCGTTGCGCTGCGCTCGGCAGGCATGGCAACCAAGAGTGAGATTGTCGTGGACATGACCGGTACCAGGATCATGGGCGTGTCGGTCCCGGTCGTGACCAAGGGTGAGAGCCCGATTCGCTCGTCGTTCACGCGCGGATACTCCGTCACCGGCGTGTCCTCCCGTGTAGACGAGACCGCTGGCAAGTTCGAGCGCATCCTTGACGTCATCATCGAGTACGCCGATATCGAGACACGGTTGAAGCGTCTTGGCGAGGAGATCCAGAAGACGAACCGGCGCGTGAACGCGCTGGAGCAGGTGACCGTGCCCGCTCTCAGGGAGCAGGTCAGCTACATCCGGCAGACGCTTGACGAGCGTGCGCGAGAGGACCTCTTCCGGCTGAAGAAGGTCAAGAAGAAGATCGAGCGCAAGAAGGCTGCCGCCCACCCGGGCTAGGCCCTCAGCGCCACTTGCGTGGAGAGCGGTCACTCACTGCGAGTCCTCGATAGAGACAGAGAGGCCGCCGCCCCGGATTCCGGGCCGGCGGCCTCCGCGTTACGGGGAACCCCCGAACCCCGTGTCACGCCCTGTCAGCAACGACCTGCTTGATGTCGGCCAGGATGTCGACCGCGTTGCGCGAGTGCTTGCGGAGTTCCCGGCCGAGGAGCAGCATCTTACGTACGTCGTGCATCTGGAGATGCCCGAACCGCAGGTCCTCCCACTCGTCGCGGGCCGTGTATCCCCACAGCTCGCCGAGGACCCACTCGAACTCCTCGATTTCGTGATCGGTGAGAGATGCCCACTCTCGCTTGAGATTGTGTCTGACGCGCTCTATCTCTCGCTGTACCGCCTGGGCCCGGCGGAGCTCGTGGGTGCGTATGCCCAGCTCCTCATCGGTCACGTCGGGTCGTTGGTTCGTCATGGTCTCTCTCACCTCCTGGATACGGTATTCTCTGCGGGACGCCCCGTCCCTTGTTTTAGAATACCCCTGTACCCGTCTTTGAGTTGCGGAAGGAACCAGATGGAACTCTCCGACGTCCTCGCCCGCAGGCGCAGTGTGCGCCACTTCAATTCCCGGCTCACCGTCAGTAACGAGGACGTGCGTGCGCTTCTCCTTGCGGCGGTCAGCGCACCGAGTGCGGGAAATATCCAACCGTGGCGCTTCACGGTCCTCCGCACGGAGGCGGCCCGCGAGAGACTCGCGGGAGCGCTCGGGCAGCGGTGGGCGACCGCAGCGCCAGTCATCATCGTGGTGTCCGTCGATCCGCGACCCTGCGCGGCGCGGTACGGGGACCGCGGCGAGATGCTCTACGCCATCCAGGACACCGCCGCCGCGGCAAACAACATCCTGCTGGCGACGGTTGACCGGGGCCTCGCTTCATGCTGGATCGGTGCGTTTGACGAGGGCGCGGTGCGCGAGGCCCTCGGAATCGCCGCGCCGATCACTCCCGTCGCCATCTTGCCGATCGGCTATTCGGCGGAGTCCTCGGCCAAGCCCGCGCGCAGGCCGCTCGAGGAGGTCACAACGTGGCTGTGAGGCCATGAACACTCTGAAGGAGCTCGAGGAACACATCGGTGACTGCCACCGCTGCCCTCTCGGCGACACGCGTACCACCCTCGTGTTCGGAGTCGGTCGCCACGATGCTGACGTCATGTTCATCGGAGAGGCTCCCGGCCGCAACGAGGACCTGAAGGGCGAGCCGTTCGTCGGCGCCGCGGGCAGGCTGCTCGATGAACTTCTCGCCTCCATAGGCCTGCACCGTTCCGACGTCTACATTGCGAACATCCTCAAGTGCCGACCTCCCGGCAACCGCGATCCGCAGCCGGTTGAGATCGAGACATGCACCCCGTTCCTGAGGGAGCAGGTGCGCCTGATCGACCCGAAGGTGATCGTCACCCTCGGCAACTTCGCGACCCGGTTCGTGCTCAAGACCTCGGCAGGAATCACGGGCCTGAGGGGCTCCATTCACAGCGCCGGCCGCTTCACCGTGCTGCCCATCTTCCACCCGGCAGCCGCGCTCTACGACATCACCAAGCAGGACGTCCTGTTCGCGGACTTCGCGCTGCTCGGAGAGTTCCTTGCAGCTCACGACAGGGGACAGCAGGAGCCCGTCCAGGGCGAGCTGTTCGGGGCGTGAGCGGGATGCTCTTCGCACTGGAAACCGGCTCAGCGAGGTCTACGAGGCAGGTGGGCGTCGCACTCGGCAGGGCGGTGCGTCCGGGTGACGTAGTCGTGCTCACGGGCGATCTCGGAGCGGGTAAAACGGTGATAGCCCAGGGGGTGGCATCGGCGCTCGGTGTCTCGGGCCACGTTACGAGCCCGACCTTCAACATACTTATGGTACACCGCGGGCACGTGGACCTCGCGCACTTTGACCTCTACCGGCTCGAGCACGCTGAGCAGCTAGAAGACATCGACTTCTGGGGTGTTATCGAGGGTGAGGCAGTGAGCCTGATCGAGTGGGGCGACCGCTTCCCGCAGGCGCTTCCCGCCGACGTGCTGACCGTCACACTCGTCATCACGGGCGACGAGTACCGGCGCATCGACGTGTCAGCGCCGGGCGCGCGGAGTAGCGAGCTTGCGAGTGAGTGGTGCGCGGCGTGCGCCGCAATCGATGGCGTGACGGTATCCGACGAGAGTGGCGGTGCGCTGTGAGCCGCCTGGTGCTGGCGTTCGACACGGCGACGGATCGCTGCGCGCTGGCGCTCGGCCGCTGGACCGAGA
>JACUUN010000110.1 GCA_014859265.1 Coriobacteriia bacterium | reverse complement strand
GCCGGGAGGGGCCACAGCGGGCTCCGCCATGGCCCCTCCCTCACGCTGTCAGCAGCAACACGCTGAGTGGCCGCGTGATCGTTCAGGCGGATCTCAGATCACATGCCAGCGCCGACCCAGCGGTTGCTCGCGTGGCAGCTCAGGCAGAACAGGTCGATGTTCTCGATCTGGCCCTCGCTGTCCACGGTAAGCGTGCCGGTCTCGATGAGGCTGTAGTCTGCGTCGTAGATGTGCAGGTACCTGGGCAGGAGCTTCGGTCCCGGACCGCTGTGCGGGAAGTCGCTCGCGCCTGCGTTCTTGTAGATCGCGTACTCCTTGGGCCCGATGTGGCACCGCGCGCAGCTGTCGCCGTTGCCCGCACCGTACTGGGCGTAGACCGCTTCCGCCTTCGGGTTGTCCACGAAGGCGCCCGGGACCTTGTCCGGCCCGAGGCGGTTCGTGAGCAGCGGCATGTCGGAGCGGTGGCACGTGACGCAGTGGGTGCCGTAGGCCTCGACGTCCGCACCGGAGTTCTGGTTCCAGCGGTTGCGGCCCGAGTCACGAGCCATCATGGGAACCGGGTGCGTGCGGTCGGGATGCGAACCTGACGTCAGGTAGCTGCCGCCGAACTCCACCTTCAGCTCGCCCGGATACTTCCTGCCGGGGCTGTAGCCGATGTTGAGGTTGTGGCAGTCGGCGCACCAGACGGAGATCGACTGGCCGACGATCGGGATGGTCGGGCCGTTCCACTCGGTGTAGATCGTCTTGCCCTCGCCGGTCGTGGCACGGCTCAGTTCGGTGTCGGGGACCCGCGCAAAGCCGAGGTTTTCGAGCGCCGCGGTGTCGGCCTTAGTCCAGGCCGGGTTCGTGGTCTCGTTGATGACACCGTTGTTGGCCTTCCAGCCCTTCATGTCTGTCTCGCTGAAGACGCTGCCCGAAGGAGCGTTGCGCAGGAGTTTGTAGCCCTTCGGCGCGTTGAGCGGCGACCACACGAGCATCTGCGAGTTGTGCGGCTGGTGGCAGGTCATGCACCACAGGTAGCGCGGGCCGCCACGGTAGACGCGGATGTACTTGGTCGTGATGCCGGCCTTCTCGCCGAAGCTGATGTCCTGCTGACCGCGGATCGCGATCTTGAACATCGCGTTGCGCTTCTCGTCGTACGCACGGACCTTGACGGTCTGCGTGGACTCGTAGCCACCGGTGGCGAAATCGTACCCGCCACCCATGGTGACCTCTTCTTGCCACTGCCAGACCGAGCTGTTCGGGATCGCCTTGCCCGAGCCGATCGTGTGACCGTTCTCCGGGTAGATCGATCCGTCGGCATCGCTCGTGTACGCCCACTTGCGCGCGTGGCGTCCGGCGCCGACGTGACAGTAGCTGCACGCGTCGTCGGGCTTGTCCACACGCATGAGCATGAACGCGCCGCCGGCACGGTGGACCGCGTGACACACCTTGCACTTGTTCGTGGTGGTGTCGTAGTCCCCGTGGGGGCCGGGCGTGTACTCGTAGGTGTAGGACGCGGACCAGGCGATGACCTGGTGACGACGACCGAACTCGACGTCGCTGCCGAGAGTGAAGCTGTAGCCCACCGTGATGTAGCCGGTCGTCAGGTCCACGGTCTGCGATGTGATCGCAACCGAGGTACGGATGTCGTCGTAGCGCGTATCCGCGTGGACCGTGGGCGTGATCACGAGCGTACCGTCGACGATCGGCGCGTTCTTGACGCTGACCTTGATCGTCCGGTTGTAGGTGCCCGCAGTCCAAACCTTGGCAGCATCACGCTCGAACGGATCGGCCTTGAGGTACTCGCCTGTGATGTCTTGCTGCTGGACGTTCGCCTCGTACAATCCGGTCAGTTCGTCGAAGGCGTCGTAGCCGGACTCGTACTTGGTGAACGTATCGGACATGTCGCGGTACTTCCACACGGAGCGGCCGAATGTCGTAGCGTCGTCCCATGTCTCCGGTTCTACGGCCATGGCTGTACCGACGAATGCGAGCAGGAGCACGGCGGTCATGACCGCCAGTATGCCTCTCTTCACTGTCTTCTTCCCTTCAGTATGTGGGGTCTTGATATGTGATGTCATTTCGATTCACCTCCTCCCACGGACATCCAAAACGCAGCAGCGAACGGAGCCTGATCGTCCGAGCCCTGGCCGCTGCGGTGTCTTCACTTCCCGGCAAACCACCCTCTCGCTCTCCAAACCCGGGCATCGCGGCGGTTGCAGATTTCGTATGTTGTTTGATTCCCTATCACGAGTGTTATTAATACTAACTTATCTAACACCATGTGTCCAGAATCACATGGAGAGGGAGAGGCGCGCAGCGCGCGAAGGCCGGCTGCCCGAAGGCCAGCCGGCCCGAAAACGATGTGGGTGCGGGTTGTTCTAGGTTACGAACCGGTAGCCGATACCCGGCTCCGTCACGACGAGTTCCGGAGTTGCCGGGTCCGTTTCGATCTTCGCGCGGAGGTTGCTGACGTGGAAGCGCAGGGCTTTCGTGTCCGTCGGATCGGCAGACCCCCACACGCGCCTGATGATGGCGCTCGCGGTGACCACCCTGTCAGCGTTGCTCGCGAGAGTGGCCAGGATCTCGAACTCGGTTCTCGTAAGCTTGAGTTGCTCGCCTCCTCGAGTGACAACCTTGTTCTCGAAGTCGATCCGGATCTCGCCCGAACTCACGCTCGAGGGCCCGGCCTCCCGACCCTCGTCGATCCTCCTTGCCAGTGCCCGAAGCCGTGCGAGCAGTTCTCCGGCGGAGAACGGCTTCGTGAGGTAGTCGTCAGCACCGAGGTCGAGGGCCGCGATCTTGTCCCCCTCCGTGTCGCGTACGGACAGGATGAGGATCGGGGCCTTCAGCCACTCTCTGAGCAGTCGGCACACCTCGAGCCCGCTGATTCCCGGTAAAGAGAGATCGAGCACCACGAGGTCGGGCATGAATGACGGTGCGATCTGGAGCGCCTCTTCACCCGTGGCGGCCAGGCCCACTTCGTACCCGGACTGATTCAGGATCGCCTTCAGCGCACGAAGAATCTGCGCCTCGTCATCGACTACGAGAACCTTCCTGGGCGGCGCATCGTTTGCAGTCGCTGGCACCCGATCACTCCTCGCTCTCGACAGGCAGGATGATGGCGAACCGTGCCCCGTGAGGATACACGTCCTCGACATCGATCCGGCCCCCGTGATGCTTCACGATCTCCGCAGCTATCGTGAGCCCCAACCCCGTGCCCGACGTATGCTTCACACCGGCACGTCCTCGCTGGAACTTGCCGAACAACCGCTCGCGCTCCGAGACCGGCACGCCGGGACCCTCGTCCTCCACCGCGATCCTCAGTTCGCTGTGCACGACGGACGGGATCACCCTCACGGGCCGGTCGGCCGGCCCGTAGGCCAACGCGTTCTCGACGATATGGTTGAGCGCCCTGCCGATTTGCACCAGGTCGAAGCGCACGAGCGGCAGAGTGCCGGCAGGCTCCCACCTGAGCCGGGCGAGCGCGTCCTCGGGAACGCGAGCCCGGACGGTCGCCCACAGGTCTGTCACGTCGTTCCACTCCATCCGAGGCGTCCAGCTGTCCGACTCGAATCGCGCCATGTCGAGCAGGTCTCCGATCTGGCGCCCCAGCGCACCGGCGGCCTGCTCGATAGCTGCAAGGCCGGCATGAAGATCGTCCCTGCCGATCGTGGCGTACTGCGGCAGCAGGTTGGTGATCGTCGCCTCCACCGCAGCGAGGGGCGTCTTGAGCTCGTGGGAGACCGACGAAAGAATGCTCGCCTTCAGACGGTCGGCCTCCTCGCGCGCCTCGGCTTCCGCCGCCTTCTGACGCAACCTCTCACGTTGAATGAACAACGCCACCAGCGCCGACAGAAGCAACACCGATTCGTACTCACGACGAGTATACGACCTGCTCCCGGACTTCGGGCCGAGATATACGACCGTTTCGGCAACGCCGTGCGCCAGGGCAGGGACGAACACGTCGCTCCGTTCAGCGTCGACTCCCGCGTGTACGTAATCGACCGTAGGAAGCAGGTCGGTACCTGTAGGCCACCAATCCCCGGCCTCGGGCGGCCCGATGATCGCGCGGTTGGCCATCGCCCAGCGCGCCAACAGCTCGACTTCGGGGTCAACCGCAGTGACCTCCGCAGACACCGGAAGAGTGCGCACCTTCTCGTTCTCGATCATGATGACCCTGAGTTCATTCGCCGAGATCAGGTCGGCGACCTCTTGCAGCGCTCCGGTT
>JACUUN010000109.1 GCA_014859265.1 Coriobacteriia bacterium | reverse complement strand
CACGCGCGCAGGCCAGGCGCTCAAGTCCTTCACCTACGATGCCGCGAACCGCATCGCCTCGCCCGGCTACGCCTACGACGCCCGCGGCAACCTCACCGCAAGCCCCGGCCGCGCCTACGCCTACGACGGCGCCGACCGGCTCGTGGCCGTTGCCGACGCGTCTGCCGAGACCACCATCGCCGCCTACACCTACGATTTCCTGAACCGCCGCACGTCTGCGACAGAAGGCACTGCCACCGTCTTCTTCCACTACGACGGCGCGAGCCCCAACGTCATCGCCGAGACCGCCGAGACCGGCGCGACCCTCGCGACCTACGCCTACGACGACCGCGGGCAGCTCCACTCCATGGTGCGCGATGGCGCGACCTACTACTACCACGCCAACCACCGCGGCGATGTCGTCGCGCTCACGGATGCCGACGGCGACGCCGTCAACACCTACGCCTACGGCCCCTACGGCGAGATCCTCTCGGCCGAGGAGACCGTCGAGAACCCCTACCGCTACGCCGGCTACCGCTTCGACGAGGCGACCGGCCTCTACTACCTCTGGAACCGCTACTACGACCCGCAGACCTGCCGGTTCCTGACGCGCGACCCCTATCCCGGCGAGCTCGACAACCCGATGAGCATGAACCCGTACCTGTACTGCCTGGGCGACCCGGTGAACCTGGTGGATCCGACGGGATGGTGTGCGGAAGCCGCAGCGAGTGCCAGTCAACCGAGGAACCATCTCACGCCGTCAGATGCGCGTCTCCTGCACTCTCTCTTCGGCGTAGCGTTCCCACTGGCCGTTGCTGGTCTTTCGGCTTTGTACGCAGGCTACCTAGCAATCGGTGCGGGCTTAGCTATGATTGGCGTGACCTTGGGCGCTGCGCCCTTTACGGCCGGTCTCTCGATTCCGGGAGGGGTTGCCGGCGGCTACGCCCTTGTGGCGGTCGGTGTAGTCTCCGGGGTTGCCGGTCTTAGTTTGCTCAGTGCCGCATACCTTGACTTCCGGGAGTCGATGCGCTGATGAACAGCATGACATCCGCACACTACATCCTCTGGGTCGTCGGTCTGGCAGGTATCCTGCTGGCTGCACGAGGTCTCGCGTCAGTCTACCCGGCTCACAAGTGGCTCACGATGTTGAAAGTTGGAATCGCCCTCAATTTCTCTGCCGGTGTCTTGATGACCATTCTTGATTTCAGCAGAGTGGCTCTTGGAGCCGCCGACCCGCCTGTGCCTCCATTCATCTTCTACTTCGGGACATTCATTCTGACGGTGCCGCTGCTGGTGGCTTCGGCTGAAGTGGGGAGAAGAAGGCGCTCCCGATGAGCCAGCGAGGTGCGCCCGAGACGACGCAGCCAGCTGCACTCGATGACGCGCAGCGGCGCCACCTACTACTACCACGCCAACCACCGGGGCGACGTCGTCGCGATGACGGATGCTGCCGGCAACGTCGTCAACACCTACGCGTACGGCCCCTACGGCGAGATTCTCTCGGCGGACGAGACCGTCGAGAACCCCTACCGCTACGCCGGCTACCGCTTCGACAAGACCACCGGCCTCTACTACCTGTGGAACCGCTACTACGACCCGGACACGTGCCGGTTCATGACGCGCGACCCCTATCCCGGCGATCTCGACAACCCGATGAGCATGAACCCGTACCTGTACTGCCTGGGCGATCCGGTGCACCTCATCGACACGAACGGCCTCAAGCCGCGAGGTCCCGGGATGCCGGACGGGTACGGGCCGTGGGGATACAACTGTCCAGGCGACTACGGCTTCCTGGACTCGGGGGCGGCGGTTCCGAATCGTGACATGGAAATCGCCCTTGTAGGAGCGGTATTGCTCAAGCAAGGGATTGCAGCCGTGCCGCTGATGGCCCAGTGATGTTGGTATTGCCCGGTTCCGTGGACAGGTCTCGGCTAGGCCGCATCGGCCTGTGCTAACGTCAGTGTAGCGTGGATCTCCTCGAACACGAGAGGGCTCTTGTACCCGAGTGCCGAGTGTATTGGGGGATGAAGCACTTGCCGAGGATCGGGCTCACGGCAGGCAAACTGCTCTCGGTGACCGACCCGCTCGGGGAAAGTGCCCACTTCACCTACGACGCCCACGACACGCTCGTAAGACTCGCAACCGGCACGATGTGGTGGGCCATACCTTGCAATATCATCATCTAATGTTCAAAATGCAAGGTATGAAACTGGTGACGCGACATGCATGCCAGAAGGTCGAGACCCTGCTTGGGACGTTCCCGCTCGTCGCGGTGACCGGCGCCCGACAGGTCGGGAAGTCGACGCTTGCGAGGCAGGTGCTCGGTAGTCTTGATGGCACCTACATGACGCTCGACGACCCCGTCGTCTTGAACCGGGCGACAGAGGATCCCCTCGGCTTTGTGCGACGCGACAAGGGTCTTCTCGTCATCGATGAAATCCAACTCACGCCCGAGCTACTGCCGGTCATCAAGGCAGAAATCGACCGTGACCGTCGGCCCGGCCGATTCCTCATCACCGGTTCGGCGAACCTGCTCAAGATGCGTTCGGTGACCGAGAGCCTTGCGGGCCGCTCGGCGTGGTTCGAATTGCCGCCGCTCTTGTGGTCGGAGATCGTCGGGAGACCGTTGCCGACCCCGATCGACGCGGCTTTCGATGCGTCCGGCGCCGATTCGTTCCTGCATGAGCTCGGAAGGCCGCTAGACGACCATGCCGAGGCCGCCCGAAAGCGAGCGATCCTCGGCGGGATGCCAGAACCGCTGCGGTTGGGCAGCGAGATGCGCCGCGCGTGGCATGACGCGTACCGGCAGACCTTCGTCGAACGGGACCTGCGTCAGCTTTCACGCATCGAAAACCTCCCGGACTTCCGTCGGCTCTCCACCCTCGCGTTGCTGCAGACATCCAGGCTGCTCACTCTTGCCGATCTGGCTTCCGACGCCGGGCTCAATCACGCGACAGCTCGCCGGTATCTCAACATCCTCGAAGTGGCCTATCAGGTCTTCGAGTTGAGCCCGTACTTCGCGAACGTCGGCAAGCGGCTCGTGAGGCGGCCGAAACTGTACGCGAACGATGTGGGCATGGCTGCGCACGTCGCGAACGTGGACTCGTGGGAGGCGGCCGAGTCGACCGTCAAGGCGGGACCGCTGTTCGAGACGTGGGTCGTCAACGAGCTGCGCGCTCTCGACGAATACTCGTCGCGTCGCGCGAGCGTCCATTACTGGCGCACGTCGGCCGGAGCCGAGGTCGACCTCGTGTTCGAGCGCGGCACCGATGTGGTGGCGGTGGAGGTGAAGTCCTCGGCCACGGTCCACTGGAAGGAGACGCGCGGCATGCGCGCGCTGCGGGAGGATCTCGGAAAGCGGTTCAGATTGGGAATCGTCGCGTACCTCGGCGACGAGCCGCAGGTACTCGACGAGACGTTGTGCATGGTGCCGGTGGCATCGCTGCTCGGCGCGACGCAGGAGGAGTAGGGTGAGCGGTGTGAGTGCGTCGCCCCACACTCAATCCTGACAAGAATAGTAGGTTTTCTTCGCCCGGGTGTGGGAATACTTCCGCATAGGCGCGTTGATATCCCATCGGCACGCCTGTCGACAGCGAATGCGGAGGTGCAGCATGGCCCAGGACGTATCGGCCACAGAGACCCTGGACTGCGTCGGGCTATTCTGCCCGGAACCGCTCTTCCAGACGCGAGAGGCGATCGACGCCCTCAAGCCAGGAGACGTGCTCGAGGTGCTCGCGGACGACGCTGCCGCCGAGGAGGATCTCACGAGGTTCGCCAAACGCACTGGCCACGAGGTGGTCGGCATCGAAGACCTCGGAGAGTACAAGCGATTCCTCATCCGCAAGGGCGGCTGACCCGCTCAAGAGAAGGAGTACACGATGAAAGACGAGAAGGCGATCCTCTACGTACAAACCTCCGACGACCCGGCGCGGCAGTACTCGCCGCTCGTGCTCGCGCAGGCCGCCAAGGCCATGGACCTCAATCCCACCGTCTACTACCTCGGCAAGGGGCTCATCATCCTGCGGCCCGGGCACGCCGAGGACATCAAGATGGGCACGTTCCCCACGGTGCGCGAGATGATCGACAAGACCCTTGAGATGGACATCCCCATCCTCGCGTGCGAGGCGTCCAAGCAGATGCTCGGCTGGGAGAGCGTGGAGCTCATCGAGGGCGTGCAGATTGTCGGCGCCGCCACCCTCAACGACCTCGCGCTGGATGCCGGCGCGACGATGTGGTTCTAGGGGCACCCATGGCT
>JACUUN010000021.1 GCA_014859265.1 Coriobacteriia bacterium | reverse complement strand
CCGAGAGCAACACAAAGGCCGGGAGCGATACGCTCCCGGCCTCATCATCCATGGTGGGCGATAGAGGATTTGAACCTCTGACTTCTTCCGTGTGAAGGAAGCGCTCTCCCCCTGAGCTAATCGCCCGTATGTGGTGCGAAGCAGCGAGAGATATTCTAGCATCTCTACTTTCGTGTTGTGACACTCCTCGATTCGGACCGGCTCACCGCGAGTGCCAACGCCAGGCATCGGCGACGATCTCGCGCAGGTCTCCATGCGCTGGGGCCCACCCGAGCTCACGCCTTGCCTTCTCGGCACTCGCCACGAGCGTCGCCGGATCTCCCGGTCTGCGCGGTCCGCGCACGACTTCCACCTCGGCACCGGTGACCTGGGCACATATGCGCACGACCTCCAGATTCGAGAATCCCCGCCCATTCCCCAGGTTGAAGACGCCGCCCTCCCCGCCCCTGCCTAAATGCTCGAGGGCGAGCAGGTGTGCTTCGGCCAGATCGCACACGTGCAGGTAGTCCCTGACACACGTGCCGTCGGATGTCGGATAGTCTTCCCCGAATACCTCGAACCGGGAATCGCCGCCCGCCAGCACCTGCAATAACCGGGGGATGATGTGAGTCTCCGGATCGTGTGCCTCGCCCAGTGTGGCATCCGGCAGCGCACCGGCCACGTTGAAGTAGCGCAGGCGGATCGAGCGTAGCTCATGCGCAGCGCCGTACCAGTCGAGCAGCCGCTCGAACATGAGCTTCGTCGCCCCGTACACGCTGACCGGATGCGTCGGCGCCTCTTCCGTGATGGGCACCGTCGATGGCTCACCGTAGACGGCAGCGGTCGATGAGAAGACGATGTTGCTGACCTCGTGCGCGACCATCACATCGAGCATGCGGGCAGGCTGCGCGACGTTCGCATCGAAGTATCGTCCTGGATCGGACTGCGACTCCACAACCTCTATCAAGCCGGCGAGGTGCATCACCGCATCGCAGCCCGGAAGAATGCGCCCAAGGACTGCAGGGTCACCAACCTCTCCCTGCACAAAGGATGCCCGCTGATCAACAGCCTCCCGGTGGCCTCGTATCAGCGAATCCACGACGATGACATCATGCCCGGCGTCGAGCAGGCGTCGGGTGGTAATCGAGCCGATGTAGCCGGCGCCTCCGGTCACAAGGATGCGCATGGTCACCTCTCCACGCTCACTCGAGTGGAGGCACGCCGCGCCTCAAAGTGCGTACGACCCGCTGCGAGACGGCCTTGTCCCAGCGCTTGGGTGTTAGCCACTTGCGCGGTCCCTCGATTGCATCGCGCGCAGCCGAGACGATTGCATCCGATGACGCATCCGCAAGACGGTTGGCTCCCACCACAATCGTGGCGGCGCGCTCAGTGCATCGGCGGACCGTCACACACGGGGTACCGAGCATGCACGCCTCCTCCTGCACGCCTCCAGAGTCCGTCACGATGACAGCCGCATCACGTAGGAGAGCCAGCATCTCGGGATAGGGCACGGCCTCCACGATACGAACGCTGCCGCCGACCCTGATGCCAAATGTTTCGAGCGCACCCGACGCTCCGTGCGCGTCGGGCAAGAGGAAAGGCAGTCCGAGTGCAGCAAGTCCGTCGAAGATCGCCTGACACCGCGTGGGGTCTTCAAGGTTCTCCGCACAGTGAAGGCTTCCGGTGACATAACCGCCCCGTTCAAGCCCATAGCGAGCGGCGACATTCAGATCTCTGACCGACTCCCCGTTCCTGATAACCGACTCAGCCAGCACACTCCCCACAAGCACGATGCGATCGGGATCGACCCCTTCGCCCATGAGGTGCGCCATGCTCGCCTCGTCGCACGCGAGGTGAAGCGCAGTGACACGGGAAATCAAGACCCGATTGACCTCCTCGGGCACGCCGAGATCACCACAGCGCAGACCCGCCTCGAGATGGGCGATCGGTATGCGCTGCTTGGCGGCGGCGATTGCAAACGCCAGAGTCGCATTGTGGTCGCCCACCGCCAGCACGGCATCCGGGCGCTCGGCAGCGAGCAGCTTCTCGACGGCCACCAGCGCCGTGCCCGTCTCGAACGCAGACGTGCCTTCAGCGATATCGAGAAACCACCGCGGTGCCTGAATGGTGACGCCCCAGAACGACAACCGGGTCGGGTCTTCCGTGGAGCTGCCCCACTCACGCGCGCCGGTGAACGCGACGTCCGCGGTGATACCGGCGCGCTCGAATGCGGAGAGCAGGGGTGCCACCTTGATCAGATTCGGCCGTGCTCCGGCCAAAAGGATGATTCTCACGTGGCCCGCTACCGTCCTTTGCCCGCTCTATGGCCTCTTCGCATGTAACGATTCCCCAACCGGCGTAGGCCTATCGAGTCCGACGTCTCATTCGTTTAGGAAGGCTATGATTCCACTCGCCATGCCCTCGGCGAGTTTGTCCTGGTAGTGCGGGCTGGAGAGGAGCCGATCCTCGACGGGATTGCTGAGGAAACCGCACTCCACGAGCAGCGTCGGTACCCGGGACCAGTTGAACCCGGAGAGATCGGTGCGCGCCACCACTCCGCGCGAGGCTGCTCCCGTGGAGACGACCACCGCCTCGTGCACGAACAGCGCAGCCCGGTGACTGGGCGCAGCAATCAGCCCGGTCCACCGGTTCTCGCCCGGGTAGAGGGTGCTGATTCCGGCTTGTGTGCTGTCGACGTTTCCGTCCGCGTGGATGCGGACGAACAGGTCCGCACCTGCTTCGTTGGCGATCGCGGCGCGCTCGGAGTTAGAGATGTTCACGTCATTGGTGGTGCGAGTCATCACAACGGTGATACCTGCACGTTCCAGCCGTGTCTTGAGGTTCGTCGAGATCTGGAGGACGACCTCGTACTCCGGGACCCGAGTGACGACGCCGGTAGTGCCACCGGTGACCCTCGGTTTTCTTTCATCAGCGCCGGGACCTACCGGTTCGGGAGTGGAGTCCCCGCGAGACTGGTGACCCGGGTCGATGACCACGACGGCCTCAGCAGAGGCGTCGCGCCCGAGAGTATCCGGTGCAGCAGGAACGGTCAGTCGCACCGTCGCGCCAGCGCCGAGCACTGTCCCGGCTGGCGGATTCTGCCCGAGGACGACGCGAGCGTCACCCACGGCGTCGGCGGGCACTGCCACGTCCTCTTCTGTCTCCACGCACACCCCGATCGCCGACAGGAGGACCTGCGCCTCGGCAAGTGTCTTTCCGACGACTTGGGGAACCTCGACGGCCCTCGCGGTGTCCGTCTCTTCGGAAGTCGGCGCCACGGCAGGCTGTGACGCAAGGGGCGGCTCTGTCGCGCGGGGGGAACCGGCTCGACCGGCGGTCACATCGGTTCCGGACAGAGCGAACGCCGCCAGCACGAGGGTGAACACGGCGGCGAGGGCGACTGCGGCGGCGATCCGCGCGTGGGCACGGACCGTCCGGTGCTGTCGTCGATGCGATCGTCTTGAACGTCTCATAAGCATGTGGTGGGCCCGGCAGGATTCGAACCTGCAACCAAGGGATTATGAGTCCCCTGCTCCACCATTGAGCTACGGGCCCCGGTGTGTTCTGGGCACATCGGAAGACTATAGCGCATTGTTGCGCCGTCCTCACCTCATGTGTATCATCTCCGAGGGTGTCGCCGCGGCTGTGCGACATCCGTTGTTCCTCGGTAGCTCAATGGTAGAGCATCCGGCTGTTAACCGGAGGGTTGTAGGTTCGAGTCCTACCCGAGGAGCCAGAACGTATTCAGGCCGCCCGATTGGGCGGCCTGTGTGTTTCTCGAGCCGTTGCAGCAGCCCGTTCTGAGTGCATCCCAGAGCGCTGACGTGAGCCGGCTCCCTACTCCAGGTAGTCCTTGAGCTTGCTGCTTCGAGAGGGATGACGCAGCTTGCACAGCGTCTTGGACTCGATCTGCCGGATGCGCTCGCGGGTCACACCGAACTCCCGGCCAACCTCCTCGAGCGTGCGTGGATGGCCGTCGGTGAGCCCGAACCTGAGTTCGATGACCTTGCGCTCGCGCTCGGACAACCCGTCGAGCACCTTGGAGAGCTGCTCCTGCAGCATCGAGAAGCTCGCGGCCTCAGGCGGAACGACAGCTTCGCCGTCCTCGATGAAGTCGCCGAGTTGGCTGTCCTCCTCCTCGCCGATGGGCGTCTCAAGGCTAACTGGCTCCTGGCTGATCTTGAGGATCTCCCGGACGCGGTCGGCGGTCATCTCCATCTTCTCGCCGATTTCCTCCGGAGTCGGTTCGCGCCCCAGTTCCTGCAGGAGGCTACGCTGTACACGAATGAGCTTGTTGATGGTCTCCACCATGTGCACCGGAATACGGATCGTGCGGGCCTGGTCGGCGATGGCACGCGTGATGGCCTGACGGATCCACCAGGTGGCATACGTCGAGAACTTGAAACCCTTGGTGTAGTCGAACTTCTCGACCGCGCGGATGAGCCCGAGGTTGCCCTCCTGGATGAGGTCGAGGAAGAGCATCCCGCGACCGACGTAGCGCTTCGCGATGGAAACCACCAGCCGCAGGTTCGCCTCGACAAGTTGCTGCTTGGCCTCCAGACCTACCGCCTCGATACGCATCAGACGACGGCGCTCGGCACGGTCGAGCTTCACGGCGGCCTCTTCGGCCTCCTCGAGCTTGTCGGTAGCCTCCAGACCGGCCTCGATCTTCATCGCGAGGTCGATCTCCTGGGCCGCGGTAAGCAGAGGGACCTTCCCGATCTCCTTGAGGTACATGCGCACAGGATCGCCCGTGAGCGGTGCCAGCGTCGCACTATCGGACCGGCGCTTCTTCTTCTTGGTCGCCTTCGCGGGCTTCGGGAGCGGTATCTCGATGTGCTCCTTCTCCTCACGGGGAAGCTCGTCGTCCTCGTCTGCATCATTGTCAACAGGCGCCGCGACATTGCCGACGAGCGCATCTACCGGCTCGTCGAGGATCTCGATGCCTTCTTCGCGGAAGAAGGTGTAGATGCGCTCGTACTGATCGTCGGTGAGCTCGATGTCGCTGATCGCGCTCTGGATCTCCTCATCAGTGAGGTTGCCCTTCGAGGACCCCATCTTCGCGAGGATCTTGACCTCCGCAAGTTCGAGCTCGGGCGGCCGCTTGGTGTCCCTCGTCGAGGAAGCGCGCTTCCTCGATGCGGCTGGCGTTGTGGACGCCTGTGCCGCGTCGGCGTCCTCTACCGGCGGCTTGGCCTTTGGTAATGCGCGCTTCTTCGGGGCTTGGATTTCCGGCTTATCTGCCACTACTGATCCCACACTTCCGCTTCTGACGGTACGGCCCCTTGACGGAGGCGAGCATGCTCCGACTGCAGGGCCGCGATCTCCTTGAACAATGTATCGGCCGCAGCAGCGTCCGCTGCAGCCTCGAGCGCCTTCTGCTGCGCTCTCTTCTCCTTGATTTGACGTTCGAGCGCCAGTTCCTTGACCTTGGCCAGCGTCTGGCGGGCAACCGAGTGTACATCTTCGGCCTCAGGTGCGTCCACGAGTAGTCCAGTCAGGACAGCGGCAGCCCGCTCATCGACCTGCGAGACCACGCGGAACAGCTCATCATCCATAGCGGTACCCGCATCCACGATTACAGCCAGCAACGCCCGCGCCACAGGCTCCGAGAACAGGGCGGTTCCAAGCAAGGAGCGTGCTCCCGCCCGCAGAGCGGGGTCTGCGGCGACCAGTCCGACTAGCGCGCGCTCCGCCCGTGCCGATGCGTCGAGCACCTCGGGCTGCTCCCTCCCCTCTCTGTCCGCGGTCGATTCGTCCTCATCGCCCTGTCTCAGTGGAACCGGCCGGGCCTTCTCGATAGCTGCCCGCGCGGTCTCGAAGTCAACAAGCAACCGGTCGGCGAGGTAGTTCGCGTAGTCGTGGGCCAGAATCGAGCCCTTCACGGGTGCTACCACCGCGGCTGCCTCGGCCAGGGCCTTCGCACGGCCCCCGGGAGTCGACAGATCGTTCGCGACAAGCCGGCGCTCGATTGCGAACCGCAGCAGCGGCTCGGCGTTGTCGATGAGCGCGTTCATCGCATCGGCACCGTGTCGTCCGACGTAATCCGCCGGGTCGAGGCCGTCGGGAATCACCGCGACGAAGAGCTCGATCCGTGAGGTGCCTGCCTCCGGGGTCACGCTCGCGTCGACGAACTCCGAGGCCCGGTCGGCTGCCCTCAGGCCAGCCTCATCACCGTCGAAGAGGTAGACGATCCTCCGTGCGAAGCGCCCTAGAAGCCGTACGTGGCGGGGCGTTAGAGCAGTGCCGAGCGTGGCCACGACGTTCTGAACCCCTGCCTCGTGCAACGCGATGACGTCTGTGTAGCCCTCCACGACGACGGCCGCGCCACCCGCAACAACGGCAGCTTTCGCCTTCTCGATACCGTAGAGGTTGGCCGCCTTTTGGAAGATCGGCGTCTCGGTCGAGTTCAGGTACTTCGGCTCCCCCTGACCTACAACACGACCACCAAACGCGATGACCCTTCCGTTTAGGTCGCGAATCGGGAACATCACGCGGCCGAAGAACCGGTCTTTCAGGCGAGACGCACCGGAACTACCTTCCTCAAAGGGCGGGAACGCGAGGTTCGCCTCGATTACCTCCTCGGCCGAGAAGCCCTCGGCCAGAAGGTGTTCCACCAGGACACCACGACCAGGGGCGTACCCGAGCATAAAGTGGCGCGCGACATCGATACCGAATCCTCGCTCAGACAGGTAGCGGCGTGCCTCGACCGCATCCGCGTCCGTCGAGCGGGTCAGCACCTGATGGTAGTAGTCGGCAGCCGCGTCACACGCCTCCATGAGCCGCTCGCGGCGGCTCCGCGGCAGACTGTTTCCCTCCTCGCGTATCTCGATGCGCGCACGGTCCGCGAGCAGGCGCACCGCCTCGGGGAACTCGAGATGCTCGCGCCGCATGGCGAATCCGAACGCATCCCCGCCCTCCCCACACCCGAAGCAGTGCCAGAGCTGGGTCGCCGGGTCTACCTTGAACGATGGCGTCTTCTCGCCATGGAACGGGCACAACCCCCAGTAGAGGCGTCCCTTCTTCTTCAGGACAACGCTCTCGGAGATCAGGGGGACGATGTCGGTCGCATCGCGCACGCGCGCGACGTCCTCTTCGGGAATGCGACCCAACACTGCCTCCTCTCGTGTTCTACACGAAGGTACCCTCACTGGGGTCTGTTACAACGCTCCCGTGCAAACGACGAGGCTCCCGTATGCCCTCTGGCACCCGGGAGCTCTCGGCTTCAGGTCGTGCTGGAATCAGGCCTACCTGCCGAGGAACCCGCCGCCCATGGCAACGAACAGCGGCACGAAGACCAGGCTCACGACGGTCATGAGTTTGATGAGGATATTCATCGACGGACCGGACGTGTCCTTGAACGGGTCACCGACGGTGTCGCCGACCACGGCGGCCTTGTGGGCGTCGGAGCCCTTGCCGCCGTGCTTGCCACGCTCGATATACTTCTTGGCGTTGTCCCACGCGCCACCAGCGTTGGCCATGAAGATGGCGAGCAGGAAGCCGGTCACGAGCGCACCGGCCAGCAGACCGGTCAGCATGTCGACCGAGACCATGCCGACGATGAGAGGCGCAGCCACGGCGATGACACCGGGAACGACCATCTCACGCAGCGAGGCCTTGGTCGAGATATCGACGCACGCGGCATAGTCGGGTTTGCCTGTGCCCTCCATGATGCCGGGGATCTCCCTGAACTGGCGGCGCACCTCCTCGATCATCGAGAAAGCAGCGCGGCCCACCGCGTTCATGGTGAGCGCGCCGAACAGGAACGGCAGCATGCCGCCGATGAACAGCCCGACGATGACGTAGGGGTTGTCCAGGCCCATGTTCAAGGTGATGCCGCCCGCCTCCAGCTGAGTACGGAACGCGACGAACAGCGCGAGGGCCGTCAGGCCGGCCGAACCGATGGCGAAACCCTTGGCAATGGCGGCGGTAGTGTTGCCGACGCTGTCCAGGGAGTCGGTGATTCTGCGGATGGGCGCGCCCATCTCGGCCATCTCAGCGATGCCGCCGGCGTTGTCGGCCACCGGGCCGTACGCGTCCACGCCAACGGTGATCGCGATGATGGAGAGCATGCCGAGAGCAGCCAGACCGATGCCGTAGATGCCGCCGCCCACAGTGACACCGGCGATCTCTGTGCCCGGGTATGCGGCGTTCCCTGCAGCGAAGGCCACCAGGATTGCGGTGCAGACCACGAAAATCGGTGCGGCGGTCGACATCATACCGGTGCCCAGACCGGCAATAATGTTCGTGGCGGCACCAGTCTTGGAAGCCTCGGCGATCTTCTGCGTGGGACGGAAGTGGTCCGAACAGAAGTACTCAGTGATCTTGCCGATCGCGATACCCGCAGCAAGCCCGGCGATGACCGCGGCGAAGAACCACATGCGCGACGGGTCGGATCCCTCGCGGGTTGACCAGTGCCAGAAGAGGAAGCCCATGCCGCCCACCTGAAGGACCGCGGCCACGTAGGTACCGGTGTTCAGGGCGTTGTGCAGGTTCCCGCCCTCTTTGGCGCGGACCGCGAACAGGCCGACGATGGACGTCACGATACCGAACGCAGCGATCAGCAGCGGCGCGGTGGCGCCATAGAGGAAGTCGATCGAGTCGAAGCCCTGCGTGAGACCCCAGAGTGATACGGCCAGCACGACAGGCGCGAGAATCGAGCCGACGAAGGACTCGAACAGGTCGGCACCCATGCCCGCCACGTCACCGACGTTGTCACCAACGTTGTCGGCGATGACGGCGGGGTTGCGGGGGTCGTCCTCGGGAATCCCGGCCTCGACTTTGCCGACCAGGTCTGCACCGACATCAGCGGCCTTCGTGTAGATACCGCCGCCGACACGCGCAAAGAGCGCGATGGACGAAGCGCCCATCGCGAAGCCGTTCACGACCTCGGGCTGGGGACTGTTGCCGCCGTTGAGAATCAGGAAGATGATCCAGAGGCTCAAGCCGCCCAAGCCGAACGAGGCAACTGTCAGGCCCATGGTGAGGCCCGAACGGAACGCGACGTTGAGCGCCTTGTGTATGCCCTCGGTCGCGGCCTGTGCGGTACGAGCGTTGGCGCGCGTTGCCACGGACATGCCGAAGTAGCCCGCGGCCGCGGAGAGAATCGCGCCGGTTAGAAACGCGACGGCAGTCATGGGCGGCATCGCTGGGACAACCACAATCGCGACCGAGACCACGATCGCGAACACGATCAGGACCCGGTATTCGCGCATGAGGAACGCGAGTGCCCCCTCCTGGGTCGCCTTGGAGATCTCCTGCATCTTCTCGTTACCGGGATCCTGCTTGAGAACCCAAGATGCGAGGTAGATGGCGACCGCAATGCCCAGCAGTGCCGCAGCTGGTGCCATCCACGCTATCCAGTCAGCCATGTACGTGCCTCTCCTTCCACGTTCTAAGCAATCTATGGGAATGCTCCGGTGATTCTATGCGAACCGGCGGGGTGCGGCAACAGAACGGTAGCAGCGCAGAGCTACGCTCTCATACCCGCCATGAGACCGGTACGAACAGGCGCTCGAACGAGCGAATCGCGAACCGGTCTGTCATGCCCGCGATGTAGTCGGTCACGGTCTGGGGCAGATCCTCTTGCGCTGCCTGACGATACTCCTCGGGCAGGTCGGCAGGGTGCTCGAGGAAGTGCAGGAAGAGCGAGCGGACGACGCGGAACGCCTTGGGCTCCTCGGCCTTGGCCACCTCACCGAGGTAGACGTGCTCGTACAGGAAGGAGCGCAGCTCGATCATCGCGTTCCAAACCGGCTCGGACATCGTGATCTCGTCGGCGTCGACCGACGCGTGGACCATATCATTGACCATCGTGGTGATACGGGCGCCGTGGTTGTGGCCGAGAACGTCTGTCGGCCCTGACGGCAGGTCTGCCTCGGTGAGCACGCCTCCACGTATGGCGTCGTCGATATCGTGGTTGATGTAGGCGATGCGGTCGGCTGTAGCGACGATCTGGCCTTCGAGCGTGGCGGCCCGTTCCGACCCGGTGTGGTGTGCGATGCCGTCACGGACCTCCCACGTCAGGTTGAGACCCTTGCCCTCGTACTCCAGGCGCTCGACGATGCGCAGCGACTGACGGTTGTGGCGAAACCGGTCAGGCACCCCCGGGAACCGTTCCGCGATCTCCTGGAAGCACTTCGTGAGCGCGTCTTCACCGATGTGCCCGAACGGCGTGTGACCGAGGTCGTGAGCAAGCGCGATGGCCTCGGTGAGATCCTCGTTGAGCTGAAGGGCGCGAGCGATCGAGCGGGCGATTTGGGCGACTTCGAGCGTGTGTGTGAGACGCGTGCGATAGTGGTCGCCTTCGGGCGCCAGGAAGACCTGGGTCTTGTGCGAGAGGCGGCGGAACGCCTTGCAGTGGATGATGCGGTCCCGGTCGCGCTGGAACTCGGTCCGGTACGAGTCGACAGGTAGCGGCTTCTCCCGCCCTCGTGTCTCGGCCGAGAGAGCGGCGCGCGGCTGGAGGCGCACCCGTTCCTGGGCTTCGTACTCCTCACGCGTGATGATGGTCATGGGGCCTCCCCTAGCCGAAGAGGGCGAGGAGAACGAGTGCGAGGTACCACGCGCTCACCGCACCGACCATCCCGGGTATCCAACGGTAGCGGATACCCCACCCACCTGCGACCATCACTCCGGCGGCCGCGCCAAGGAGAACCGCCGGAACAAGTACGGGTAGGCCTTCGAACCATTTCACCAGGACGTCGGAGAGCAGGTCGCCGACACCTGCAGTATCTTCCTGCGCAGCGAACTCCACCGGGAAGAGCGACGCAACCGGCCATGCAAGACCGAGCGCAACCGACACGAGGTACGGCTGCCACCAGGGCCGCTGCGTACGCGAACGGCCCTGAATGAGCGGTGATCGCGGTGCCTGGAAGAGCTTCGTGCCTCTGGCCACGCCTTCTCCTCTGTCGGCGCATGTATACCGGGCCGCGCTTCAACAGACCGGCCTGTTGGATCTATTTGTTGTCCGACGCGGAGGTCTGCTCGGCAAGTGCGGCCTGGGCCGCCGCAAGTCGTGCAAGCGGCACGCGGTACGGCGAGCACGACACGTAGTCGAGACCGATCTTAAAGAACACCTTCACCGAATCCGGATCGCCTCCGTGTTCGCCGCATACCCCTAGTTTGATCCCGGGATTCGTCTCACGACCGAGCCTGCACCCCATCTCGACCAGCTTAGCGACGCCATCGTCAATGGTTTCGAACGGGTTGCGAGGCAGGATCCTGCGCTCGAGGTAGCGCGGAAGGAACTTCGACTCGATGTCGTCGCGCGAGAACCCGAAGGTCGTCTGCGTGAGATCGTTGGTGCCAAACGAGAAGAAGTCGGCCACTTTCGCGATACGATCGGCCACCAATGCGGCGCGGGGAAGCTCGATCATCGTCCCGATTTGGATCTCTATAATGGCACCGCACTCGCCCATGACATCGGAGACGACCTTCTCGCTCTCATCACGCAACGTGCTCAACTCGTCTTTCAACGCCACGAGCGGAATCATGATCTCGGGCTTCGGATCCTTGCCGGACTTCTTGAGCTGGCACGCGGCCTGGGTGATCGCACGCACCTGCATCGCATAGATCTCCGGATGCATGATGCCCAGACGGCAGCCGCGCAGGCCCAGCATGGGGTTCGCTTCGGCCATGTGATCGATCTGCTCGAGCAGCTTGCGCCTGGGCGCCAGCTCGGTCTCGCTCGCACCCGCGCATTCCGCGCGCGCAATCTCGATAGCGAGCTCCCGCGGGTCGTCGAGGAACTCGTGCAACGGCGGGTCGAGCAGCCGCACGGTTACCGGCAGGCCGTCCATCGCTTCGAAGATGCCAAGATAGTCCTCGGTCTGGACCTCGAGCAGCTTGGCGAGGGCGGCATCACGCGCAGCATCGTCCTCGGCCAGAATCATGTCCTGAACGATAGACTTCCGGTCGCCGAGGAACATGTGCTCGGTGCGGCACAAGCCGATGCCGGCGGCGCCGAACGTCCGCCCGAGCGCAGCATCATCCGGGGTATCGGCATTCGCGCGCACGCCCATGGTACGGAATTCATCCGCCCAGCCGAGGATGGTGTCGAAATCGCCGGATACCTCCGGATCGACAAGCTCGACGGCACCGAGAACGACCGTACCCGACGTGCCGTCGATCGAGATGACATCGCCCTCCGAGAGCATGACCCCTGTGCCGGTTACGACCGCCTGCTTCTTGTCAGCGTCGATCTTAAGCGCCTCAGCTCCGCACACGCACGGCTTGCCCATGCCGCGGGCCACAACGGCGGCGTGCGAGGTCTTGCCGCCGTGGGACGTGAGGATGCCCTCAGCAGCGATCATGCCGTGAAGGTCGTCCGGGGTGGTCTCCCAGCGGACGAGTATGACCTTGCGCCCATCCGCGACAGCCGCTACGGCGTCGTCGGCGGTGAATACGACTTCACCAACGGCAGCGCCGGGCGATGCGTTCAGGCCCTTCGCAAGCGTATCGTAGGTCGCATCCGCGTCGAACTGCGGGTGCAGGAGCTGGTCGAGCTGGTCCGGGTCGACCCGCAGGATCGCTTCTTCGCGGCTGATGAGCCCCTCGCCTTCCATGTCGACCGCGATCTTCAGGGCTGCCCGGGCGGTCCGCTTGCCCACACGAGTCTGCAACATCCACAGCTTGCCCTGCTCGATGGTGAACTCGATGTCACACATGTCCCGATAGTGGTTCTCGAGCGTGGTGAACACACCGTCGAGTTCTGCGGCGACCTCGGGCATGACGTCGTGAAGTTCGGCGATGGGAGTGGTGTTCCGGATACCGGACACGACGTCT
The DNA here is from genome assembly GCA_014859265.1 of Coriobacteriia bacterium. Classification (GTDB taxonomy): domain Bacteria; phylum Actinomycetota; class Coriobacteriia; order Anaerosomatales; family SLCP01; genus SKKZ01. The sequence goes on along the minus strand of JACUUN010000021.1, from coordinate 11,685 downwards.
TCGCCCTGCGCGTTGACGAGGAAGTCACCATAGAACTCGTTCGTGCCGTCAGCGGGGTTGCGGGTGAAGGCCACACCGGTCGCGCTGGTATCTCCCTTGTTCCCGAAGACCATGGTCTGCACGTTGACCGCAGTGCCGAGATTGTCGGGAATGCGGTAGAGGCGGCGGTAGTCGATTGCCCGGCGGTTCATCCACGACTTGAAGACAGCCTCGATAGAGAGGCGAAGCTGCGCGCGGACGTCGAGCGGAAAGCCAACCCGGCCATCCTCGGCGAGCTCGGGGAAATCATCGGCGGAGACGTGGCCAGCCACGATCTCCTTGAACTGCGCCACGAGCTTCTCGAGGTCTGCTGCCGAGAGCTCGTTGTCCGAGGTGACCCCGCGTGCCTGGCGCATGGTCGTCAGGGCGTTCTCGAACAAATCGCCTTCGACATCGAGCACTACCTTGGAGAACATCTGGATGAAGCGTCGATACGAATCCCACGCGAACCGGTCGTTGCCGGTCTGCGCGATCAGGCCACGGACCGAGGTGTCGTTGAGGCCGAGGTTGAGGATGGTATCCATCATGCCAGGCATCGAGAATGGTGCACCGGAGCGCACAGACACGAGCAGCGGGTCGTCGGCGTCGCCGAGCTTCTTGCCCATCTGGTCCTCGAGGTCAGCGACGTACGCCTCGATCTCCGCGTCCAATCCCTCCGGAAAACGGTCGCCACCCTCTGAATACTCGACGCACGCCTGACAGGTGATGGTGAAGCCCGGAGGCACCGGAAGGCCCAACTTCGTCATCTCGGCGAGGTTGGCCCCCTTGCCGCCGAGAACGTACTTCATCGATGCATCGCCTTCGCGAAACGCATACACACGCTTGCCGTCGGACAATTCACCACTCCCTACTCGATGGACCTGATCCCGCCCGCCAGGCGGATATACGACACCATGACTCCGCCAGCGACGCCGACGGAGTTCACTGCTCAAGATACCGGATAATCTCCTGCGCTGTCTCCTCGACCGCACGGTTGCCGGTCCACACCACCACACATCCCAACTGCCGCATCAGTGCCCGTGCCGACTCGAGGTCCCGCACCACCGCCTCGCGCTCGGCGTAGTGGCGCGCGTAGGTTCCCAGCTCGGTCAATCGCTTGCTGCGTATCGACGCAAGCAGGTCTGGATCGCTCGTCAGCCCGAACACTCTGCGCGGATTCACCTGAAAGAGCTCGGCGGGCGGATCGACCTCGGTCATGAGCGGGATGTTCGCGGTCTTGTACCCTTTGAACGCGAGGTACATGGAGAGCGGTGTCTTGCTCGTACGGGATGCGCCTATCAGCACGACCTCCGCCTCGGAGAGGTCCTCGGGATTGCGTCCGTCGTCGTGCTTGACAGCGAATTCCATCGCCTCGATGCGCTGGAAGTAGCCGCGATCTGTCTTGCGTATGGCGCCGACCTCACCCGTCGGTGCGATGTCCGAAGCGCGCGAGAGCGCCTCGACCGCCGTGCCGAGGATATCCACCGCAGTGACGCCGAGTTCGGCTACGACCGCGTCCATGCGCTCACGCAGCGCGGGATCCGCGAGTGTGTAGAAGAACACGCAACCCGGGTTTGATGCGGCGCGCACCAGCTCTTCGAGGGAACCCGCTGAGGATACCTTCGCAAGCCTGACGAGCTCGAACGTGCCTCTTGAGAACTGACTTGCCGCGGCACGCGCGACAAGATCCGCCGTCTCCCCCAGCGAGTCGGAGAGGATGTAGATTGTTGCCGGCGAGTCACACGTCACCTGCGGACCGACCCCTCATGTCCCACGCACGCGCACATTCATCCGACAAGACGGCCGAAGTCCGCGAACCGCTCGAATAGCGCCACGAAACGGTTCAGCAAACGGAGCCGGTTCTCGCGCAGCCGCTCGTCCGGGTCCATGACGAGCACCGAGTCGAAGAACGCGTCAATCGGCGTCCTGAGACCGGCCAGCACTCCGAGAGCGGCGTCGTAGTCCCCTGCAGCCAGCGACACGCCCGCCCGCTCCTCGGCCTCGGCAAGAGCGTCGGCGAGAGCGGCCTCCTCGGCGCCCATGATCGAGGGATCGGCAGATGTGCCCAACTGGTGCGCGGAAAGGTTCTTGGCCCGCGCGAACGCCACCGAGAGATCGTCCATGACGTCGCTCGAGGCGCGCACTTCAGTCAACGCCTCGCAGCGCGCAAGTGCGTCCGCAGGATCGTCAGCTGCGACGGCGAGCACCGCCGAGACCGTGTCGTACGCGTGCCCCCGATCGCGGAGCACCACCTCGAAGCGGCCCGTGAAGAACTCCTTCACCGAGGCCCCCACGGCCTCCCGGTCGAAGTCGAGCACATCGTCGTAGCCCTCGAGTGCGGCGGCAATCGCATCGTCGAGCGTGACCTCGAGCCCGCCGAGCACGATAGCGATAATGCCAAGCGCACCACGCCGCAGCGCGTAGGGGTCCGCGGAGCCGGTCGGCGCCATACCGATAGCGAAGATTCCGCAGATGGTATCGAGCTTGTCGGCGACCGAAACCATACGTCCCGCCACCGATGAGGGGATGGCGTCGCCGGCGAAGCGCGGCTGGTAGTGTTCTGGGATTGCCACAGCGACCGCGTCGGTCTCACCCGCAGATCGTGCGTAGTAGCTGCCCATAACGCCCTGAAGCCCAGGGAACTCGATCACTACGTGCGTCGAGAGGTCGGCCTTGCACAGGTGCGCTGCGCGCACCGCCTCCGCCGTGACACCGGGATCTGCGTGTGCCAGCGCCGCGAGCCGACCGGTCAGGGCCTCGATGCGCGAGACCTTCTCGCCGAGCGTCCCGAGCTTCTCCTGGAAGACGATGCTCTGGAGGTCGGCGACGTAGCTCTCGAGCGGACGCGAGAGGTCCTCCCGGTAGAAGTACGCTGCATCGGCAAGGCGCGCCCGAATCACCCGCTCGTGCCCGGCGACGATAGGCACCGTGCGGGCGGGATTGCCGTTGTGCACCACCACGAACGCCGGCAACAGCATGCCCTCGGGACCTTCGAGCGGGAAGTAGCGCTGATGGGACTCCATCGCGGTTTCGAGGACCTCCCGCGGCACCTCAAGGAACTCCTCGTCGAAGCGCCCCACTCCGACCGTCGGCCACTCGACGAGGTTGACGACCTCAGCGAACACCTTCTCGGGGACGACCGCGGATGCGCCCGTCTCGGCGGCGGCCGCCTCGATGCCCTCTTTCACCAGCACGGCGCGCTCGGCGTGGTCGTAGATGACACGCCCCCGCCTGCACGCGAGGTCGTACTCAGCTGCCGTCGGCACTTCGATGGGGCCGGGTGCCAGGAACCGGTGCCCGAACGTGGTGCGCCCCGCCTCGACGTCGCCGAATGTGACGGGGACCACCTCGGCACCGAAAAGGGCGAGGAGCCAGCGGACGGGTCGCGTGAACCGGGCCTCGCCAGAGCCCCATCTCATCGACCTTGGCCACTCCAAGCCGGCGACCAAGTCCGCGAGGACCCCGGGAAGCACGTCGTAGGCGAGACGGCCGGGACGGTCGATGACCGCGTAGATGTACGCGCCGTTCTCGTCATCCACACTTTCCAGATCGGCGACGTCCACGCCCTTGCTCCTGGCAAACCCTTCGGCCGCCTTCGTCGGTCGTCCTTCGGCATCAAAGGCCGCCTTGATCGCCGGGCCCTTGGCCCGCAGAGTCTGGTCCTCCTGACGTTCGGCCAAATCGCTCACACGCAGGGTCAGCCTCCGGGGCGAGCCGAACACGTCGACCATCGCATAGCCGAGCCGAGCATCTTCGAGGGCACGCTCCGCATCTGCTTTGAGCTGCCCGATTGCGGCGTACAGCGGAGTCGAGGGTATCTCTTCGACGCCTATCTCAAACACAAGCTCCCGTCTCATGACGCACCGCCTTGGGGTACAGAGACGTCTTCGTCGGACGTCTCTTCCTCCGAAGGCGCAACAGAACGCAGGTACGCTTCGCAACAGGCCTTGGCGATGGCACGCACTCTGCCGATGAAGCTTACCCGCTCCGCGACCGCGATGGCCCCGCGCGCGTCGAGCAGGTTGAACGCGTGCGAGCACTTCAGGACGTAGTCGTATGCGGGCAGTGGTGCGCCGGCGTCGAGCACTCGCCAGCACTCCGCCTCATAGGTGTCGAACAGGCGGTAGAGCATGTCGATGTCGGCAATCTCGAAGTTGTGGCGCGAGTACTCGTACTCGTTACGCTTGAACACGTCGCCGTACGTGTAGGTCGATCCACCGGGACCCTCGACCCACACAAGGTCGAACACGCTATCCACGCCCTGGATGTACATCGCGAGACGCTCGAGCCCGTAGGTGATCTCGGCCGGCACCGGACGGCATTCGAAGCCGCCCACCTGCTGGAAGTAGGTGAACTGCGTCACCTCCATGCCGTTGAGCCAGACTTCCCAACCAAGTCCCCATGCACCCAGCGTCGGTGCCTCCCAGTCGTCCTCGACCAGTCGCACGTCGTGTTCGGCGGGCTCGATTCCGATGGCACGCAGCGAGTCCCAGTACAGGTCAAGCACGTCGTCCGGACTGGGCTTAAGGATGACCTGGTACTGGTAGTAGTGTTGGAGCCGGTTGGGGTTCTCCCCGTACCGTCCGTCCGCGGGTCTGCGGCTCGGCTGAACGTAGGCCGCGCGCCACGGCGCCGGACCGAGCGACTTGAGTGTCGTCGCGGGATGAAACGTGCCCGCACCCACCTCGGTGTCGTAGGGCTGCAGCAGGACGCAGCCCTTGTCTGCCCAGTATCGAGAGAGCGCCAGAATGATGTCCTGGAAAGTCATTCCCTGCATGTGCGGAGTGTCTCCTCTCGAACACGGCTCCCGGCCGCCTCGGACGTGCACGTATCTTACCGCAAGCGTCTTGGGCGCCGGCCAGGCGGACTGACCCGATCCCGGAGCGCATTCTCAACCGCATCGCGCACCTCGGGTGAGAGGCCGTCCACCGGCACGAGCAGGTACGTGGAACCACTCACGTAGATGAGCAGATGCCCGGCGGCCTCCCGCCACCGTTCGACACCGTCCCAGGCCAACACACCGTCCCCCTCGGCCGAGGAGTAGGCGATGCCCCCACCGGTGAGCTTGTACCGTACCGGAGCATACAGAGCACGGGAGCTCGGGGAACCTGAGAGCCACGCGAGGTATCCCCATACCACAACGGGGATTGCGATTCCTCCAGCGAACAGGACGATGGCCTCAGTGCGCATTCCAGAGGCGTACGCGAATATGGCCGCCATTCCCAGAGCTGGCGGCACGAACCTCAGGCGCAGAGCTGCCAGGTGGAGTAGCACGTTGCGATAACCGCGCTCGGTCAGCGTGACGTTGAAATCAACCACACCCTCGCTCGACACGCCGGTGTCTTCCTGCAATGGAGCCCGTAAACTCACGTCCCACTCCCGTTTGCGTAGAACTCCAGCGCCTTGAGGCGGGCGGGCAGGTGGTACGTCACGAACTGGCGCATGAGCGCGAACGTCTCGGCAACCTCACGAGAAGGCAGATCAGCATCGGCTATGGCGTCCATCGTCGCCGAGAGCAACCACGAGAGCATCTCACGCGACGATGCGTTGAGCTGAGGGGCGGAACCGCCGCACGCCGGGCAGAGGACGCCACCCGCTTCGAGGGAGAAGCCCGCTTGGCCCTCGGCAGCGCAAGCGCACGAGACGCAGGAATCGAGGTGGGGACGGTAACCGTGCATCGCCATGGCCTTGATGAGGAAGCCGGTCACCGTGGCCCGCAGGTGTTCCTGGGTCGCCCGCTCGAGCGCGGAGAGAGTAGCGCACGCCAGACCGAACAGCCGCTCCTCGGCCTGACCCTCCACCGCGATCTTGTCCAGCACGTCGAGGACCACTGACGCCGCGGTCGAGCGCTCGTAATCGGCGCGCAGCCCCGCATGCAGATTGACGGAGCGGGCGTCCGACACTACTTCGAAGGTACGCCCCGGGGCCAACATCAGGTCTGTCGCCGAGCCCGGTTCGAGACGTCCGGCGAAGCGCGACGTAGGCTTGCGCATGCCCTTGGCGACCGCCCGCACAATTCTGCCGTCCGAAGAGAGCAACGTGAGAATCATGTCAGCCTCGCCGAGCTTGGTCTTGCGCAGGACAAGTACCTGCAGCGGGTAGGCAGTCACGAGGCCACGCTATCATCCCCGATGCCCGAGCGCCTCGAGGATCTCGAGCCCCGACGACGACCCCAGCCGGCTCGCGCCGGCCTCGAGCATCTCCAGCGCCGTGTCGAGGTCACGGATGCCGCCGGCCGCCTTGACGCCGATGTCTGGGCCGACTGCTTCGCGCATGATCTGCACGTCCCGGACGCTCGCACCGCGCGGCCCGAAGCCCGTCGAAGTCTTCACGTAGTGCGCACCCGCAGCGGCTGCCACCCGGCTGGCCTGGTCGATCTCGGCCTCCGTCAAGTACCCGGTCTCAATGATGACTTTGACGATGGCGCGGCCGGTCGAGGACTCCGCAGTCGCATCCACCACCGCACGTATGTCATCGCCGACGAAGGTGAACTCGCCCTCGAGGAACGCGGCAATACTGAAGACCATGTCGACTTCGACACAGCCGAGGCCGACCAGCAGGCGTGCTTCGACAGCCTTGGTCTCGGTGTTCGAGTACCCGAGTGGGAACCCGCAGACCGAGCAGACAAGCGTGTCGGTCCCTGCGAGCTTCTGCGCTGCGAGCGGGACGAGAAACGGGGACACGCACAGAGTCGCGAAACCGGCATCACGCGATGTGTCCATCCACGCGGAAGCCTCTGCGAACCCCACCGTGGGCTTGAGGAGTGTCTGGTCTATGACGCCTGCGAGAACCGAAGTCTCCACGGCTACAGCCCCTCTCCATATCCGAAGCGGCGAATCTGTGACGCATCACGGCGCCAGTTGCGCTTCACCTTCACCATCAGGTCGAGATAGACCCGCGAACCGAGCAGGCGCTCGAGGTCTGCACGCGCCTCGCTACCGATGCGCTTAATCATCTCTCCACCCTTGCCCACGATTATCCCCTTCTGGGACTCGCGCTCCACGAACACGGTGGCCGTGATCCGGGCAAGGTCGCCACCACTCACGTACTCGAGGTCCTCGACCGCCACCCCTACCGCATGCGGGACTTCGTCGAATGTGGATCTCAGAATCTTCTCCCGGATGAACTCGGCGATCATCACCTCGAGCGGCTGGTCGGTAGCCATGTCCCGGGGGAAATACCGTGGACCCTGGGGAAGCAGACCGGTCACCGTTGCGACGAACCTGTCTACGTTGAAGTCGTCGACCGCCGAAACAACAACCTCATCGTCGAAGGCAAGAAGAGCCCGGGCGGCGGCGAGTTGCCGCTCGATCCGCTCCTGGTCGACGAGATCGGCCTTCGTGAGAACGAGCACGGTGGTGGCCTGCGACTTCGCGACGTGCTGCGCGACCCACCGGTCCCCCCCTCCTACCGGGGCAGAGCTGTCCACTACGAGGCATGCCACATCAACGTCAGAGAGCGCCATGAACCCAGAACGGTTCAGTTCCTCGCCGAGCGCGTCGTAAGGCTTGTGGAGGCCGGGGGTGTCAACAAGGACGATTTGGGCGTCGTCGGTGTCCACAATCGCGCGCAGACGGTGGCGCGTCGTCTGGGGGGTGTCCGATGTGATGGCGACCTTGGAGCCGACGACCGCGTTAACGAGGGTTGACTTGCCGGCATTCGGACGACCGACGAGAGCGACGAACCCGCTGCGGACCGAACCCGGGTCGTGAGGGGGTGTGGGGTCCGCACTCACCTGGTGTCGCCCTGTTCCTCATCCTGGTCGAGATAGCCTCTCACGAACGCCTCGGGCAGCAGTTCGTCGAGTCCGAGCACGAGCACCTCATCACCCCGGCCGCCCATAATCACGCGCATATGCGGGTTGAACTCCGCAAGGACCTGCCGGCACGCACCACACGGAACCGTCGGAGACTCAGAGTCACCGACAACGGCGACAGCATCGATCTCCGTACATCCCGCTGCAACGGCCGCCATCAGCGCGCCCCGCTCGGCGCAGAGAGTCGAACCGTATGCAGCGTTCTCGACGTTTACACCCTGAAAAATCTCACCAGACGCATAGACTGCGGAACCGACCCGGAAATCAGAGTAGGGGGCGTACGCATTGCGCTTGACCTCGCGTGCGAACGCAAGCAATGCCAGGTCGGGCTGGGTGAGATTACGCATCGGGCCCCTCCTTGCGGTCTGCGGCTGTCGCAGCCGGCCTGACTGTCAACTTCATGATACGCGTACCCTGGAGTTCCTCCACCGTCAGGCGCAGCCCTTCAATCTCGACGCTCTCTCCCACCTCCGGTATGTGGCCCGCGACCTCGGTGAAGAGGCCACCGACGGTATCCGCCTCAAGCTCCATCGCGGTGTCGAAGCGTTCGTTGAGGTCATCAACGGGCAGTCGGGCGTCGACCACAAGGCTCCCATCCTCAGCCTCGAAGATCAGGGGCACTGCCGAGTCGTACTCGTCGAAGATCTCGCCGACGATCTCCTCCAGAAGGTCCTCGATGGTCACAAGGCCTGCCGTCCCGCCATACTCGTCGGCGACGATCGCGATATGCGTCCGCGTGCGCATCTCCATGAGGAGCTCTTCGACGAGTTTGGTCTCCGGAACGAAGTATGCGGGTCTGGCGATGCTCGCCGGTCGCACGCCAGGATCGCGCACAATCGCCGCAAGCAGATCCTTCGCGTAGAGAACGCCGCGGATGTCGTCGACAGTCCCGTGGTAGACGGGAAGGCGTGAGTAGCCCAGAGACTCGATGAGTGCTATCGCATCGGCGGCAGAGGCGGTGTCTGGCAGACACGCCATGTCGGTCCGGGGCACCATTATCTCGCGCACGACCTTCTCCGCGAACTCGGACACCGCTTCGAGAAGAGCCTCCTCGCTCTCCTCACGCGCGGCCTCTTCCTCATCAGAGATCCCGTTTACGCGGATCTCCGCGCCTCCGGCCCAAGCCGAGTGCGCCGCACTCTCCCCAACCGCCAGACGCATTATCCACCTCCACGGTGCGTTGAGCACCCGGGCGAGCGGATAGAACACCGGCACCAGTGGAGCCGCGAGTGGTGCGAAGGCGAGCGCCACCCCTTCGGGGTTCTGCGCCGCAAGCGTGCGTGGTAGGGCCTCGCCGAGAGCAAAGAAGACGACCAGACCGATGGCGGCGCCGGTGATCGCAGCGAGCCAATCGGGCCAGGCTTCGTACGCGAACAGAACGGCTATCGCCGAGAGCGCTGCAGCGACGGTATAGGCGAGCGCAGAGGCCATGGACGCGGCGGCCTGCAGGCGTCCGGGCCGGTCGAAGAGGCGCTCGAGCGATGTAGCGCCCTTGCGCTCGGACTCGACGAGGCGCAGAACGCGGCCGCGTGTGATGTGTGAAGCTGCCGCCTCTTCGGCGGAGACGATCGCCTTGATCGCGAGCAACGCCACGATTGAGGCGATGACTATCGGAACGGCCAACGAGTTCTCCTGTGCTACTCAGTGGTCAGACAAAGAATACCTGAAAGACAACAGTGGTGATGAGGAAGCCCACCAATGCGCCGAAGATCACCTGCGGGATGGTGTGCGTCCCACTCTCGACGCGGCTCTGCGCGACGAGCGCGGCGATGAAGAGTGCCAGAATCGCAGCGGAGGAGTTGTACGTCGCGTACCCTACCGCCGTTGCCGCTCCGGTCGCCAGCGCTGCATGTCCTGACGGCCAACCTCCGCGCAGGAAGGTGCCCTCTCGGACGAAGGCCTTCAAAGTGATCACCGCCAGTGCAGTGAGCCCGAGCGCGATGACCGTGAGGTGCACTGGCGACCGCAGCACTACAACGAAGCCCTCGGCGACGATATCGCGCGCCCGGTCGAAGAAGATCACATAGCCCACCGCTACAGCGATGAGCGAGGAGATGAGGACGCCGCCCGCGGCCACATCCTTGGCCACCTTGGCACGCGGGTCGAACCGCTCGACCGAGATATCGACCGCAGACTCGATAGCCGTGTTCACGAGCTCCGTGAACAGGACAAACCCGATTGCAAAGAGCAGTGCTACCAGCTCCAGACGCGAGACGTCCAGGAGTACGGCGGCCGTGAGCACAAAGGCGGCGACCATCACGTGCAGCCGCATGTTCCGCTGCGTGCGCAGGGCGTAGACGATTCCATCGATGGCGTAATTGAAGCTCCACAGCAGCGACCGGCTTCTCACCGGCTCCCCCCCTCACAGCCCTTCCGCGTACGCGTCGAGCAGCGCCTGCTCCCGCGCCTGCATCACGATGGCATCTTCGTCGCTGTCGTGAGCATAGCCGAGAAGGTGGAGGATTCCGTGGACGAGCAGCAGGTTAAGCTCCTCTTCGACGGTATGGCCGAACTCAGCTGCCTGTTGCTCAGCCACCTCGGGGGCGATCACCACGTCGCCGAGGGTGATTGGCTCATCGCTCTCGACAGGACATGGATCGTCGCATTCGAAGGAGAGGACGTCGGTGGGTCCTTCGACCCCGCGATATCCTTCGTTCAGCTCGGTCATTTCGTTGACGTCGACGAGCGCAAGCGACAGCTCGGCGTGTGCAGGAACATCCTCGCGGTCGAGGACGAACTCCGCCAAGCGCTCGAATGCAGCCAGGTCCAGCGGCTCCGAATCCCTATGACTGGTGATGCTGATGGGCATACGCTGACCTCCTCGGCATGGCCTCGGGATACTCGATCCGGGGATGATAGATGCTCACGAGCATCGTTGAATAGACCTGCACGATGCGGTCGACATCTGCCAGCGTGAGATGGGAATCGTGGAGCTGGCCGTCGGCGACCTTGCCGTCCACGACCCGGCGCACGGCCGCCTCGACCCGCGGAAGCGATGGCTTCTTGACGGCCCGAACCGCCGCCTCCGCACTGTCGGCGAGCATCACGAGCGCCGCCTCGCGAGATTGCGGACGCGAGAAGGCGTATCGGTAGTCGGCCTCGGCGACCGGACCCTCGGTCTCCGTGGCCTTCTTGTAGAAGTAGCTCACGAGCGAGTCCCCGTGGTGCTGCTCGATGATGTCGATGATCTCCGGAGGCAGGCGGTGCTCGCGCGCCAGCTCGAGCCCTTCCCTCACGTGAGCAGTGATGATGATGGCGGAAAGACTCGGAGTGGTCTCATCGTGCGGGTTGTCCGAGCCCGCCTGGTTCTCAACGAAGAAGCCGGGACGCCGGATCTTGCCGATGTCGTGGTAGTACGCACCGACGCGGGCGAGCAGCGGGTTGGCCCCGATTGCCTCGGCTGCGGCTTCGGCAAGGTTGCCGGTGATCACCGAGTGGCTGTAGGTACCGGGCGCTTCAACCATCAGGCGGCGCATGAGGGGGTGGCCGGGACTTGCCAGCTCGATCAGACGGATGTCGGTGGTCACCCGGAACACGTACTCGAAGAACGGCAGGAGCCCGTAGCCGAGCACGGCGCTGAACAGGCCTCCGAGCGCGCCGTTGGCGGCCGCACTCAGTGCCTCTCCGGATGGCGAACCCGCCGCAAGCGTCGCGAGCCACGCCAGCGACGCGCCCGCGCCTACGAGGAACATACCGACGTAGAAGAGGCGCGAACGCTCGGTCATGAAGGACATGGCCACGACCGAGAACGTACTCCAGACAAGCATGGCTACCATGCTTGAGCCACCGGTGAAGCCGAGGAGCACCCCCCCAACGGCGGTGACCACGGCGGTGAGCAGACCGATGCGGGC
>JACUUN010000108.1 GCA_014859265.1 Coriobacteriia bacterium | reverse complement strand
CGTCACACGCTTCCTGACAAGGTGTTCGAACGGCCGAGCGGCAGCCTGCTTCTTGGCGCTCGTCTTGTAGCGGACCGGACCGCATTGCATGGTGATGATCGGGTGGTGACCGTCCTTGCGGATCGGCGTGGCGGTCAGGCCAAGGACGTAGCGCGCCCGAGCCACGCGCAGTATCGCTTCGAAGCTGAACGCGGAGACGTGGTGGCACTCGTCGACCACGACCTGGCCGTACTCCGAAACGATTCCATCGACCTGCCCGCGCCTCACGAGCGACTGCATCACCGCGATGTCCACTCCGCCAGACGGCTTGCGCTTCCCGCCGCCAATCATCCCGATCTCACCCGGCATCTCGAGGAACGCCGTCAGCCTCTCCCGCCACTGCTCCATGAGCTCGCGACGATGTACCAGCACGAGCGTGCTCACTCCACGCTCGGCTATCACCTTGGCGGCCACGACCGTCTTGCCGAACGCCGTCTCCGCGCTGAGCACACCCTCGTCGGACTCGAGCAGCGTCTTGACGGCCTTGCGCTGCTCAGGCCGTAGGGTTCCCGCGAACCTCGCGAGCAGTGCCGCGCCTTCCGCGCGCTCGTCGGTGACCTCCAGGCGCGAGCCGTAGCCCTCCACGATCTCGCGTAGCTCGTCGAGACAGCCGCGCGGCAGCCCGACGTGCGCGTCGAACTCCTGCGCGCACGCGATGACCCTCGGCTTGTCGTAGGTGGGCAGCCGCATCGCCTGCGCGCGGTAGAACTCCGGGTTCTCGAACGCAGCCAGCCGCGCGATCTGGTCCACGAACGAATCCGGAAGGCCGGCCTTCTCGACGTACAGGAGGTTGGAGCGCACTGCCCGGACGCCCGGCGGAACCTTGCCCACGAGCTCGGGACGCACCGTAGGCGGCGGCGGAGCAACGACCCAAGGCGTCTCGCCGCCGCGGTCCTCGACCGGATACGTGCGCACGCCGAGGACACTGCCCTCTCCGGCGACCCGGGCGAGCAGGTTCTCCACCTCCGCCGACCCCAGGCGCCGTACGGAGCCGAGGAGCGCCCACTGGTCCGGATAGGGCAGGAAGTCGGAATCGACGAAGACAGTACGCCCGAGCGAGCGGGCTTCGTGCTGCAGCGGTAGCGCGATCAGGTTGCCGAAGCCGCCGCGCGGCAGCGTGTCTTGGCTGGGGAACAGCCGGTCATAGGACGCCAGCGATATCACCCGACGCCGCCTCGCCGCCGACGTCAGCAGCGCGGATCCGAGGTGACGAGCGCGCGACGCGGCGACAGGGTCGGAGAAGAATATCCACAGATGCGCACCCGCCCCTGAGCGCGAGACCTCCACGTAGGCCGGCACCCCGAGCTCGTCGCACGTCTCGCGAACCGTCGACGCTTCCTCGCGCCATGCCGCCTCGTCGAAGTCGATCGCGAGGAAGTGGCACGTCTCGTCGTCGAGCATGGGGTACACGCCGAGGACGCTCCGTCCGATCAGGTGATCTTCGACCGCTCGATCGTCGAGTGCCACCAGCTCGCGATGCGGGCAGTCCGCGCATTTGACGCGACGCTTGTCGCACAGGCGTTCGCGCCACTCGTTCGCGCACACTGGTGCGTAGCCGCTCTTCCCGGTCTTCCGGCTCTCCCAACGCCTCGCGTATACGTCGTCCCGTCCGCGGAATAGCGAGCGGAAGAGCGCGATCTTCTCCGAGGAGGGAGACGTGGAGGTGACAGAGGATTCGATCGTAGAGGGCTCGGCCGGAAGCGCTGATCGCGGCAAAGCGGAGAGTCCGAGCCGCTCTCGCAGCCGGTCGTTCTCCTCGCGTAGCACGAGGTTCTCCCGCCGAAGCCGCTCCAGCTCGTGATCCGGCACTGTCACTGGACAGCCTCGATGTACGACCGCATTACCTTGTCCACCCGATTCACCTTGGCGAAGTGGACCAGATCGTCCATTCGCGCTCGATGGAAACGTACCGCGAACCGCAGCGCCGGGACAGCGACGTCCGTCCCGATGCGGTTCCGGAACTTGAAGCAGTCTGCAATCGTCTTGGCCAGCGAGTACACCTGATAGGCACGCCGTCCATTAGGTGCTCTTCGACGCCCTCTTCATAGGAGCGACCCGAGAATCGGTACGTGCGGATCGGAGGGTAGTCCAGGCGCGGCTCCTTAGTGCCGGGCGGAAGGGCTAAGTCGACTCGATGCGGGATCTCGTCGGTCGCCTCGTGGAATGCCAAGGCCGAGATCAGGCAGATGACACCTTTCGGGATGCGCACCGCAAACGTGGCGAGGTCGGGAGACGTGATTGGGCCTCCGCGCTGTCATCTCAAACGCTCTTCCTATCTGTCACGGGTAAGGTGGCTGTCCGGAATGACAGTGATCGTGCCGGGCGGCCTGCTCCGGCACGAGGAAGTCATCGCGGTGCTCGGAGCGCTCGCCGACCGCGGCGCGTACTGAGAATCCCGCTTCCCGCAGTAGAGCGAGGACCGGGCGCTGGACCCACAAGCGCCATGGCCACCCCTCGCTCCAGCCCGCAACTGACGTAGGTTCTGCGAGGAGCGAGAAGTACACGGAGCTGTAGCCACCAACCGAGCGCAGCGTGGCAGATTGCGCGTTAGCCCGGCCCATGCGAGCGATTACCGTCACTTCGGGGGTGCAATGAAGCGATGTAGGTCAAAGGGTGCTGCTGCTATCTGACTGATTGACGACCTATTCCGCTAGCGCGATACTAGGAAGCCGAAGGCGGGGAGGCACACCATGTTGTGGTCTCCTGGCTTAGAAAGCACAAGGAGTAGTTTCCACGTGACAGAAGGTTCTCGGCTGAATCTTCAGGTTCTGGAGCCGTTCGGCGGGCGCATGCACCTCGCTCCCGACACTCCTGCTCAGATTCGAGTCCTCGTGAAGTGCTCGCACCCGCCAGTCGAGCTCACCACTTCCCTGTCAGAAGGTGTCAGTCTGACGGACGGTCAGGCGAACACTACACGGGTAGTCGAAGAGGCGGAGGCTGAAGTAGACTACACGGTTGTCGTGTCCCGCATTGGGAACGAGACTGAGCACATCCAGATCAGAGCGGAATGTGGCGGCTTGCTGCAGTTGGCAGACGTCGTCGTCCAGCGAACAGCATAGACAGCAGCGGAGGAAGAACATGTTCGAGTCGGCCGAGAAGCCAAAGCGCAAAGGCCAGACGACCTATGAGCAGGTTGGGGTTCTGTCCAATGAGGGCGTAGGGCTGGCGGGCCTTGTCGCGCACGTCTCGCAGGCGAACGCCTTCCGCTCCGGCGTCGGCCGTTCGATTCTGCCTTCGGGCTACTTCGCAGCCGTTCTCGACCTGGGCCACGGTCGCGGTTTGGCGATTTCGACGGACGGGGTTGGCACCAAGATCCTCGTAGCGCAGGAACTCGGGAAGTACGACACCATCGGAATCGACTGCGTCGCGATGAACGTTAACGACGTCATCTGCGTGGGGGCCGAGCCCATCTCCATGGTTGACTACATCGCGGTAGATCGTGGAGATCCAGACTTCCTCGAGCAGATCGGGAGAGGGCTTCTCAGAGGCGCTGAGGAGTCATCGATCAACATTCCCGCCGGGGAAATCGCGCAACTGGGGAGCATGATTGCGCATGCCGGTGATGGCGTCGGCTTCGATCTTGTGGGCACCTGCGTGGGAACAGTGGAGCTGGATTCAATCATCATTGGCCAGGACTTGCAGCCTGGTGATCTGGTGTTTGGCATCCGGAGCCATGGCGTCCACAGCAACGGGTTGACCCTTGCCAGGGCGGCTCTGATTGCCGAAGGTGGTCTCAGCCTCGGCACCTACGTTGAGGAGTTCGGCCGGACTGTGGGCGAGGAGCTGCTCGAGCCAACTCGCATTTACGTGAAGGAAGCGGCGGCCATTCGCAACAGTGACATCAAACCGAAGGCCTTGGTACACATAACGAGTGACGGCTTCCTGAATCTGACACGAGTAGAACGTCCCGTCGGCTATGTGCTGGAGTCACTTCCGGAACCCCACCCTGTGTTCAGTCTCATACAGCGACTCGGCAGGGTGCCCCTCGAGGAGATGTACCGTGTCTTCAACATGGGCATCGGGCTTTGCGTGGTAGTCGCTGGTAGCGACGCAGACAAGCTGAAGGCAGCACTCGCCGCAGTCGGCACGACGTGCCACCTCTTGGGCTATGTGGTGGAGGATGCCGAGCGTCACGTCAGGCTGCCGGCTTTGGGCCTTGAAGGCAAAGGGCAGGCATTCCAGAGAGCCTAGAGAAGCCAGCCCGGGGATAGTCTCCTCCTACCCCCACTCCCCCAGCCCCGCCACCAGCTCCACATCCGCCGGCGCGAGCGGCAGC
>JACUUN010000107.1 GCA_014859265.1 Coriobacteriia bacterium | reverse complement strand
CGGCGCTCTTACTCCTCTTCGGACTGGGTGCGTGGGTCGTACTTATCGGAACCCATCCGAGCAATTGTTAGCTGAAGCTAACTTCGGGTAGACATACAGTAACTGACAATCGCGAAGGAATAGGTGTGATGACCGAGTTGGTTCATGTCCCGGTTCCGGTCGATCGAGTTCGGGAGGTCTACGAGCTCCTGGCCCGTGAGATCGCTGGATCGGCGGGCGCTCACCGCGTGAGCGACGATGGCTATCCCCTTGGCTGGAGCGAGGCGCTGATCGACCGCATGTTCGTCGAATCATCGAGGGTCGTCAGGCGAATCCTGACCGCGATCGCCCAGAAGTCACCCGACTGGGTGACCACCGACGAGATCGCTGAGGCCTCCGGGCTGACGGCTCGGCAGGTGATCGCTTCGCTCGGGCCGTTCAAGAAACGCGTTCGCGGTCGATACGGGATGAACCACTGGCCGTTCGCATCGAGGGAGTTCGTGGACGCGGGCATCCTGAAGTACTCCATGTCGCCGATAACGGCGGATCGGATCCTCGAGTTGAACGTGCAATTCGAGCAGCACGAGAAAGGGGGGCGGTAGCGGGCGTGCCTCGTGCGGATCTAGCCGGACAGCCGTTCGTCCATCAGGGGGCGATAGTCATGTTGTGGACCATCTTCGTGGTCTTGGTCGTGCTTTGGCTCTTGGGATTCAGCCTTAACGTAGGTGGAGGCCTCATTCATGCACTTATCGTCATCGCGCTAATCGTGCTCGTCTACAACCTATTCACGGGTCGCCGGTCCGCATAGAAGCAAGGGAGTGAATGATCATGCCCACCACGGCTTCAGTCAATCGCAGTCAGGTCCATACCGAGATCCGTTCGCCCATCGAGACAGTGATGGCACGGGTCGTGTGGTTCGTGTTCGGCGCGATCGAGATACTGATCGCGATTCGTTTCATGCTCATACTGCTCGGGGCCAATGCCGAGGCGGGCTTCGTGCGTATGGTCTACGGCATCTCCGGCATCTTCATGGCCCCGTTCGTCGCGGTCTTTGGCACGGATCAGGTGTCCGGAGCGACTTTCGAGTGGAGTGCCCTGGTAGCGATTGCCGTCTATGCGCTGATCGCATGGGGCATCGTCGCTTTGATACGCGCTGTGAGTCCGCGCACGCACGCTCAGACGGTTGAACGAGTCGAGACAGATGAGGATGCCATTGTTGGGACAGATGAGGATGCCATTGTTCAGTGATGGCAGCGTCCGCTCCGCGCGGGCGCATGAGAGGGGGTCGAGCAGAACGATGAAGACGCACCGGAAGACACGAGCGCTCTCGCTGCTGATGGCGCTACTGGTGGTCACGATGGCGGTGCCCGCGACAAGTATGGCGGCTCAACCGACGGTGAACCTCGGCACCACCTCCAATTTCGCGATCTTGGCTGGTGAGACGATCACCAACACTGGACCGACCACCATCAACGGAGACGTCGGCGTGCATCCGGGAAACACGTTTACCGGATAGGACGAGGCGACGATCAACGGAGCGGTGCATCTGGCTGACGACGTTGCGGAACAGGCCAAGGTTGACCTGATAGTCGCATACAATGACGCGGCCGGAAGGACACCGGTCTCTACCATTGACACCGAGCTTGGCGGGACCACCTTGAAGCCCGGCGTCTACGATTCCGAGAGCGGCACGTTCGAGATTACCGGTGCCCTCACCCTCGACGCCGAGGGAGATCCCGATGCGGTCTTCATCTTCCAGATGGAATCCTCGCTCCTCGCGACTGCGAATAGCAGTGTCAACCTCATCAATGGTGCCCGGTTCTGCCGGGTCTTCTGGCAGGTCGGGAGCAGTGCGACTCTGGAAGAGGACTCGAGTTTCGTGGGGCACGTGTTCGCCTTGACATCGATCTGGTTGCAGGACGGTGCCGAGGTGCAAGGACAGCTGCTGGCACGGAACGGTGAGGTCACGCTGATCAACAACACCATCACGAACGGGCTCTGCGCGGACACGGCGCTCTCAGGTATCAGCATCACCAAGTCCGCCTCACCAACTGCTCTGACCAGTGGACCGGGACCGGTGACGTACACCTATCGGGTCACAAACCCGGGGACTGTTGCGCTATCCGACGTATCTGTTGTAGACGACAAGCTCAGCCCTGTGAACTATGTCTCAGGGGATGTCAACGACGACGGATTGCTTCAGCCCGGGGAGACCTGGATCTATACCGGCACGATGACGCTCGGCGCGACCACGACGAACACCGCCACCGTCACGGCCACCTCAGGCGAGACGACGGTTACTGACACCGCGGCCGTTACGGTCGTGGTCAGCACTGTCACGGGCGGAGCCATCCCAAAGACCGCCACGCCCTGGTACAACCTGCTGTTCGCGGGCGTCGCCCTGGCGTTGACCGGCGCTGTGGGCTACTGGAGAGCCACCAGAAGGAGTCATGCGTAGGGAGAGATCGAAACCGGGTATGCCTCGTCCGGCCCTGCTGTCTCTGGGAGTCTTGGCGACCGGGGCTGGGTTCATATGGTGGGCATCGGTGAACATCGGGGCAGCTAGCTCAGAGTTCGCCGATGCCCATATCAGCCTCACGTCACATCCATCCCCTCCGGTACGGGAACCGGTCGAATCTGCGGTCGAGTCCGACACCCCCTCGGATCCGCCGGTTCCCGACGAGGTGCTCTATCCCGATTACCCGGCCGAAGGTGAGCTCATCGGAACCTTGTCGATTCCAGCCGTGGGCCAGAGCTTCCCCATTATCGAGGGGACCGGTGACGATGAACTGAAGCGGGGCGTGGGGCACTTCAGGCAGAGTGTGCTGCCCGGCATAGAGGACAACTGCGTGTTGTCCGGACATCGCGACACCGTCTTCACGAGGCTTGGCGAGCTCGAGATGGGCGATCAGCTGATCACGGAGACAGCGGCTGGCCGTTTCACGTACGAGATCGTCAACATCAGAATCGTCGACAAGGATGACAAGACGGTCATCGTTCCCGCCGACCATGCCGCCCTCACGTTGAGCACCTGCTACCCGTTCAACTATGTTGGGAGCGCACCGGACCGGTACATTCTGACGGCTGACTTAGTGACGGACTGACCGCTCTACAGGGCTGCAATCACGCTTCAGCGAGCCACTCCATGGCGTCTCCGGGCGAAGTGAAGGCGCTGACCTCGAAACCCCGCTCTTGGGCGCAGAGCGCGAAGAAGCCGGCGTGGTCGAAATGCTCGCGCGGAACAAGAACCGCTGTCTTTCGAGCGAAGGTCTTCGGGTGCTTGTGCATCTCGGCAGCCAAGTACCACAGATCGCTGACGGACAGCCTCATCGTGGCTTCCCGAGTGTCCAGGATGATGTCGTAGTCGTGCTCCGGCGATGAACAGGCAGCAATCTCAATAAGCAGCTCCTTGCTTCGGTCGAGATTGACCGTTCCCTCCGGGCTCGCCTGAATGAACTCGTGTGAGTGCACTAGCCGGATGTGTGTTGGCACTGTGTCTCCGTCCGGGGCTTCGGCATCCGAAGCCTGATGCAGGGCTCTGCTGACTAGGTTGTACCCTAGGTGCCTGGTGTCGTCTCGCTGACGGGCTTTGCCCCCCCCCGAAGACCGTTAGGCGGGTTACCTCCGTCTCGAGAGCTCGAATCCCTCCCTCTCCGCCAGATACGTCAGGACGAGGGCCCGCCTCCCGTAGGAGGCGGGCCTTGCTGCTGCCCCACCTCGAGTGGCGAGATCGGGGCCACTCGGCCTGCCATGTCTGGCCGGGCCGCCGGAGTGGTTGCGGTTAACTGAACACGGGTATAGCCTATTGAACATGTGTTCAGCCGACCGAACAGATAATCGTACTGCAGTGGCTCGCATCCGTGACGCCGCGATTGTGCGCTTCGGCGAGGTCGGCTTCGACAAGGCCACCGTTCGCGAGATAGCCGCTGCCGCAGGTGTTTCGCCGGGACTGATTCTCCATCACTTCGGTTCCAAGGAGCGCTTGCGTGCAGCGTGCGACGAGTACGTTGTCGCCGAGTTTTCACGGTCGAGGACCGAGGCGGTCGAATCAGGAACCACCGACCCCTTCGCGGCCATGGCCGGCATACAGCAGGAGATGCCGATGCTGCGATACTTCTTGCAGTCGCTGCGGGAGGGTTCGCCGGGCGCTGCACCGCTCTTCGACGGGCTCGTTCAGGAGTCGATGCGGCTTATGGAACTGAGCGTGCGCGAGGGCCTCATCCGGCCTAGCGACAACCTCTACGAGCAGGCGGTGATCCTGGTTGCCTGGCAGTTCGGAGGACTTCTGCTCCATGAGCACGTTGCACGGGCCTTCCGCGCGGAGCCCTTTAGCGCGGAGATGAT
>JACUUN010000106.1 GCA_014859265.1 Coriobacteriia bacterium | reverse complement strand
GACGCACGCTTGCTAGCCGAGAGTACCTCACGGGGCGCGGTGTCTGCTGGACGCCTTGGTTAGCACCTCAGCCAGGCTGTGGGTGTCCCCTGTCCAACCGCACTCATGCTGGTTGTGTTTCCTCACTGGCGATGGGCGGGAACATTCATGTATGAGGTTCCTCCCACGGAAGGCCGAGACGATGGATGACCGAGTACGCAAGCCTCGCAGCAGACGGTGGCTATTCGCGCTGCTGGCCGCAGTGTTGGCGCTAGGCGTGGCGTTCGTCGCGGGGATGTGGTTCGCCGATCGTGGCGAGCGGGCCGTAGAGGCTGTCATCGAGTCGTACGCCGAGGCGTATGAGGGGCTCGACACTACCAAGGATGTGCCGGGCCTCCTCCCCCTCTACGCTCCTGATGCAGTACTGCACGATGCGGCCACTGACAGGACGTACACCGGGACCAGTGAGATAGAGTCCGCACTGAACGCACTCTTGGCGACACCCGACTTCGATCTCACTATCGAGCGGACGCTTGTGGGTGACGGGTGGGCACTGGTGTTCTGGACCGCAGACGGGATGCGTCCGGACCTGGACAGAGTCGCACAAGTAGTCGGCGTCACATCACTGGAAGTCTCGAAGGGCAAGATCGAGAGGGAGACCTGGTACTACGATCCAGCCAAGGCTCCGTTCTGATCGCGTGAAATGCGCACCAGACCCGAATGCCGTCCCGGATACAGGCGGTTTGCTACGTGAGGAGCGAGACGATGGGCGGCCACAAGGGTGAAGGGATGAAGGGCCGGATCAAGGAAGCTGCCGGCGACCTCACCAACGACAAAGACCTGCAGCGCGAAGGCAAGATGGATCAAGGTAGCGCCAAGGTGAAGAAGACGGTTGGAGACGCAGCCGACAAGCTCAAAGAGGTTGTCGACAACGACTGAACTGCCAGAGGTCTCCGAAGTCAGCACTCAGTGAACATGACGACGCCCGCCCCTCACGTGCGAGGAGCGGGCGTCCTGGCGTTCGTCTCTGGCGGAGAGGGAGGGATTCGAACCCTCGAGACGGGGGTAACCCGCCTAACGGTTTTCGAGGGGGAAGAACGGTAGGTATCCGCGCAGCTAGGCGACCTGCGCTACGAGAGACTCCAGCTTCACCTCGGGCCGCTCGCGGCTGATCGAGCCGAGACGGTAGTCGTCGGTAAACAGCGCGAGCAGTTCGCCATCGCGCGCACGTGTAAGGACCTCGACGCCGCGTGTCTGGCTAAGCCACTCCTCGCCGGCACGGTCGGTGCGACGGGCAAGCCTGTACGGGAGCGTGTCCAGCACAGCCGGCGCATTGAACTCGTGCTGCAGGCGGTGGAGCGCGACCTCGAACTGCATCGGCCCTACAGCACCTAGCACCGGCGACTGTCCTCCCCTGCGGTCTGATGTGAGCACCTGCACGACCCCCTCGGCCTCAAGCTGTGCGATACCACGCCGGAACTGCTTCGCACGGCTGGGGTCAGTGGCGCGCACGGTCGCGAAGTGCTCAGGAGCGAAGACCGGCATCGGCGGGAAGGTGAAGCGCTCCCCCTCGGTCAGCGTGTCGCCGGGGTGCAGCGCCCCTGCATTGACAAGCCCCACCACATCGCCCGGATACGCGCGCTCCACTGACGTTCGCTCTCGCCCGAACATCGAGTGTGCGTACTTGGTGGCGAACGGCCGTCCGGTGGCGACGTGCGTGAGCGTCATGCCGCGCTCGAAGATGCCCGAGCAGACGCGCACGAACGCTATGCGGTCGCGGTGCGCGGGATCCATGTTCGCCTGAACCTTGAACACGAGTCCCGAGAATCCGCCGTCTAGCGGTATCGCCTCCCCGTCGGTCGTGAGCCGCTCTGAGGGAGCAGGCGCAAGATCAATCACCGCGTCGAGCAGCAGGCGCACCCCGATGTTGGATACCGCCGCACCGAAGAACACCGGTGTGGAGGCCCCCGCGAGAAAGGTCTCCCCGTCGTGATCTGCCCCGATCTGCTCGAGCAGCTCGAGTTCCTCGGCCGCCTGCCCGAGGCCCGACATCTCCAGCTTGAGTGGCTCGGTGATCGCCATGCGCTGCTCACCGGCTGTCGTGGCTCCCCCCGCCGTGCGCGTGAAACGGATCACCCGGTCGGCGTCGCGACGGTCGACAAGACCCTCGAAGTGACCCGCGATACCTACCGGCCAGGTCACCGGCGTGGGCACGATGCCGAGACGCTGTTCGATCTCGTCGAGTAGGTCGAGCGCCTCCCGTCCGGGCCGGTCCCACTTGTTGATGAACGTGATGACCGGTAGCTCCCGATGACGGCATACGTCGAAAAGCTTGAGCGTCTGGGGCTCGAGGCCCTTGGCGGCATCGAGCAGCATGACGGCACAGTCGACAGCGGAGAGCACCCGGTAGGTGTCCTCGGAGAAGTCCGCATGACCGGGTGTGTCGAGTAGGTTAAGCACGACGTCGCGGTACTCGAACTGAAGGGCTGCCGAGGTGACCGAGATACCCCGCTGGCGCTCCATGGCCATCCAGTCGCTCGTGACCCCCTGCCGGCCGGCCTTACCGTGCACGGCGCCGGCCTCGTGGATGACCCGCGCGTGCAGCGCGAGCGCCTCGGTGAGCGTGGACTTGCCCGCGTCGGGATGGCTGATGACCGCGAACGTCCTGCGGCGTCGCGCCTCTGCGCGTATCGCCGATGAGTTAGCCGACACTCGCCCGACCCGCCTTCTCCTCGCAGCTGCATTCCGTGCGAAGCTGGTCGGCCAGACGCTGTGCGTCACGCAGCTGTGCGCGCAGCAGCCGGCAGTGCTCCTCGACGGTCGCAGCGAAAGGCTCCAATCCCTGGCGTGCGGGGTTGTCGGGCGCGGCACCCTTTAGCGCGTCGAGCAGATCCATAAGCGCGCGCATATCTTCGAGGCTGAAGCCGAGCGGCTTGAGCCGCTTGACGAACTCGAACTTGTCGCACTCCGCCTCGGAGTAGAGTCGAAAGCCGCCGGCACTGCGTTCGCAAGGCTCGACGAGGCCTGCCTCCTCGTAGTAGCGCACGGTGCGAAGCGACAGTCCGGTGCGAGAGGCGACGTCGCCGATCTGCATCAGACCGGCTGGGACACGATCACTCATGGCAAGTCCTCTTTCTGCGGTCGGACCGAGACGAACCGCTCAGTTCAGGCCGAGACGGGAACGTCTTCGAGATGCGCCCAGATGTCGCGGACGTTGGTATACGGACGATCGTTGGGGAGTCGGCCCAGCGTCGCGATCACCTCGGGCCTGGCGTCTGTCCGGCGCGCCTGGTCGACGATGTCCTCACGCCCCAGTGCTTGGAAGCCGAATGCACCTTCTACATGTGCGAGGATCTCGGTCCGTGTCACGTGCGAGCCAGCCATCTTCTCTCCTTCTCGGGTCGGGGCGCGGGCGCAGTCAGGCCCGTGCCGCAGCTTCTATGGTCCGGCCGCGGAGAAGCGGCATGACTGACGATCAGGGGTCTATGTGCACGTCGTCGCCGGTCCTCCCGGCCTCATGTGCTGTGGAATCCATGGCCGCTGACTTGTAGGCGAACGGCACGGGTCTCCCGGACTCCGACCACGCGAACATGCGCGCGTCACACTGACGGCAGAGCAGGATCGAACCCAGTCCGACGATGGAAAGCTGCGTGCCGCGCGAGTACTGCGTAAGTGCACGGGTGCGCTCCTGTACATCCGTCCCGCCACAGGTGGCACACGTGTCCGGGACCGAATCGCGGAGCCACGAGGCATGACAGCGGCCACAGGTGATCACGATGCCTTCGGGAGACGGCGCGCCGGAAAGCTCTTCGGTCTCGCCGCACGAGGGGCATACGATCGTCCTGCTCGCCAATCCGTCCTCCGGTCGTGGTCGCGCCGATTCGGGCGCACCATACTCTAACGTAAGGGTAGAGTTGTGGCAAGCCGGGTGGACAAACGCCCGCCCCTCACATCCGAGGAGCGGGCGTCGTTACGAGCGTTTCTGGCGGAGAGGGAGGGATTCGAACCCTCGAGACGGGGGTAACCCGCCTAACGGTTTTCGAGGGGGAAGGACGGTTCCTCGTTCATCGTCATCATGACCATCCTCTGGACGGCTCCCAGGTCCGCTCAAAGGACTGCCCTGCTGCGGCGGCGGCAGCGGGCGGCATGATGAAGACTACGATCGCCTCGCAGACATCGGAGAGGTCCGACGGCGCCTCGATGCCCCGGTTCGATAGGAACGAGCGCCACCCAGCCTGCGTGGCGGTGATGCCGTGGAAGGCGTCCGAGAGTCCTGGTGGGACCTCCACAGGCAAGGTCGTGCCCCGATGGTGAAAGGTCGCCTCTAGGGCAGCAGCTACCTCCGAGCCATCGTATGACCGCAACGTCGGCAGGAACCA
>JACUUN010000105.1 GCA_014859265.1 Coriobacteriia bacterium | reverse complement strand
CGTTATGAGTACAGGGGGGCCTGCCGGTGCGAATGTCGAGGGATGAGGGAATCCGGCGGGTGTATGACGGGCCCAGTCACGTAGTCATCCTCGGTGCGGGAGCCAGCATCGCGTCGACACTCAGGAATCCCGACCCCTCTGGCAAGGCCCTTCCGTCGATGTTGAACTTCGTTGACGTGGTTGGCCTGGGCGACCTCCTTGACCCAGAAGAGAACTTCGAGTCAGCCTACAGTCGCCTGCATACGCAAGACCCTACATCCAGCACGGTTCTTGAGGCAGAGCGTCGGGTAGCAGACTACTTCAGTGGGATGACGCTTCCTGAGACTCCCACTTTGTACGACTACCTGATGTTGGCGCTTCGCCCCAAGGATCTCGTTGCGACGTTCAACTGGGATCCGTTTCTCTACCAGGCGTTCTGTCGCAACTCCAAGGCCGGGGGCATGCCTCACCTCTCGTTCCTGCACGGGTCCGTCGCTATTGGCTACTCGGAGCGTGCGCACAAGGCCGGTCCAGCTGGTTGGTACGTGGACCGCGCTTGCACGGACGAGTACGTCCCCTCGCGATTGCTGTATCCGGTGGCCCAGAAGAACTACAACTCGGATGAGTTCATCGCACACGAATGGGCCAGGCTGCAGGGATGGCTTGAGCGCTCGCGAAGGGTGACGGTCTTCGGCTACAGCGCACCTGAGACGGACGTTGAGGCTGTCGACCTCATGAGCGGTGGGTGGGGCGACCCAACGGATCGCAATCTCGAGCAGTTTGAGATTGTCGACGTTCAACCGGAAGAAGCCGTCACGGCTCGCTGGAGGCGGTTCATCCACACGCACCACTACGACTACTGCACAGACTACTTCGAGTCGTCGCTGGGGCAGTTCCCGCGGCGCACAGGAGAGCGATTCATGCATCAGTTCCTGCCGACCACACCGGAGGAGGCGGTCCAGGAACCGAACCCGGTGCCTCGCGACTTCGCTACCTTGCACGACCTGTGGGACTGGCATCGCCCGCTCATCGAACGAGAGAACATCCGTGACGGCTCGGAGTAGACTCATAACCCGGGGATCAACCCGACTCGCTTCGCTCGCGGGTTATCCCCAAACCAGTTAGGCACAATCAAGACACCGTGTTGGGGCGCAGCCGAGTCACTGGTCGGGGGAGCTTGGTATCCTTGATACTCGAGCGTGCATTGGGGGGAATCCGTGGAGACGAATGAGCAGGTCCTACGAACCAGGGACGATAAGAGACCCGTCTCCTTCTCGCCTGAGCCGGGCGCAGAAGGTGCGGAAGCCACATTCAATGTAGCCCCCGGTTCGGCCTGCTCTTGGGCGGCGCCCGGCGAACCATTCGGGTCTGACAGACTCCGCTCCCGCATTGAACCGTGGTTGACCTCGCTCTTCCAATCAGAACACCTGTCACTTGTCGTAGGTTCAGGACTCACGCAGGCGGTTCACGGACTCGCATGTGGCTCAGCACTGCCTGGAATGAAGCCGACAACGTTCTCTTGTTTCCAGACTGAGATTGACGAGGAGGCCCAGAGGGTCGCAGAGGCTGCGGGACGAAGCCCCGGCAACATCGAGGACCAGATTCGATCAGCGAGCGAGCTGCTGCGAGGGCTGGAGATCGCTTCGCTGCATGACGCAGCACTCGCAGGCAAGGCTGACGCCCTGCGTGCAGATCTCTCCACAGTCATGAAGGAGTTCGCTGACTCGATTCTGCTTGGCGAGCAGAGCATCGCGTCCGCAAATGCAGAGGCCCGCGAGGCCGCGTTTGACTACCTTGTTAGCTTCATGATGAGTTTCGCAAGCAGGACAGGGACCCGTGACCGGCTACAGATCTTCACAACGAACTACGATCGCGTTCTCGAGGCTGGGGCTGACCTCGCGGGACTCCATTTGCTTGATCGGTTCGTGGGCTCCGTCGCACCCATCTTCCGGGCTTCAAGACTGGACTTGGACATGCATTACAATCCGCCGGGCATCCGCGGTGAACCAAGGTATGTTGAGGGGGTCGCGAAGTTCACCAAGCTGCATGGTTCTGTAGACTGGGTTCAGGCAGGCCAGACAATCAGGCGACTCGGGCTGCCGTTTGGAGCACGGAATCTCAGTGCCTACTTGGAAGCGCCGGGTTTCGAAGGCGCCGATCCCCTCTCCGTGATGATCTATCCCAATGCCGCCAAGGACAGAGAAACCGCATCCTACCCGTATGTGGAACTGCTCAGGGACTTCGCCGCAACGGTCTGCAGGCCCAACAGTACGGTCGTCACGTTTGGATACGGCTTCGGTGACGAGCACATTAATAGGGTCGTCGAGGACATGCTTACTATCCCCTCAACCCATCTTGTCGTGATTGCCTACGGTGATCCGCTCGGGCGAATCATGCGTACATACGAGCGGCTTGGCCGGGGCTCACAAATCACACTGCTCGTGGGAAATCACTTGGGTGACTTGCGCGCCTTGGTGGACAACTACCTTCCCAAGCCGTCCATCGATCGTGCGACATTCCGTATGTCCGAGTTGCTTAAGGCCCGTTGGACCGGCTCGCCGGGGGCAACGCTCGCCGAACCAATGAGTGACAGCACACAAGAGGGGCCAGCCGCCCAATGAGTCAGTCCCCCTTTGAGACATCAGCTGAACGGCACATCGGGACGGTCGAGTTCGTCTCTCCTGACGAGATCAAGGTTGGGCTGGATCTTGAGGCACCTGATTCAGTTGCCCTCGGTGCCGGAGGCCCGCGATCATTCCCGCGTGTGAGCGGCTACGTGCTGGTACCGGTCGAAGACGGATATGTTGTCGGTCAGACCGAGTGGCTGACCGTCGAAAAGTCGGCTTTCCCCAAGCGTCGCGGAATGCAGGACTTCGGACTTGTGGACTTGCCGTACCCGCTTCGCAGGATGAGTCTCAACATATTGGGCACGCTGCGTCAGAACCCCAATGCCGCCGGGTTCGCGTTCCATCGAGGGACTGGCGCATTGCCGTCGGTGGGATCGGCCGTGGTTCTACCGACAGACGAGCAGCTCAGGGCCATCGTCGAGTCTGGTGAGCGAAGAAGAGTACGAATCGGGACGAGCCCATTGGCGGGAAACGCTGAGGTCTGCGTTGACCCCAATCGCCTTTTCGGGCGCCACCTCGCTGTGCTCGGCAATACCGGCAGCGGCAAGTCATGCTCAGTGGCAGGGCTCGTTCGATGGTCGCTCGAGCGGGCGCAGGCGGTCTCCAGCAAGATGCCAAACGCACGGTTCATTGTGCTCGATCCGAACGGTGAATACGCTCGCGCCTTCCGCGACGCCGGAGGCCCTACCGCTGCGCGTGTGTTTAAGATCGAGCCCACAGGCGACGACAGGGCGCTCCAGGTCCCGATGTGGTTCTGGAGTAGCGCAGAGTGGTGCGCCTTCACCCAGGCGACTGCCAAGACACAGCGGCCGACACTGGTTCACGCGCTGCGCGTTGCGAGGGAAGGCAAGACCGAGGCGGCTCCCAGCAGGAGTCACGAGATTCGCGGATTCCTTAGAACGATGCTTTCGACAATCCGGGTTGAGAAGAACTCGGGCAGTCCATGGGCGGGCTTCCCGAAACCCAAGAGCTTCTTCGAGAAGCTCGAGAAGTGGAAGGCGAGTCTCGAACCGGAGTTGGCCGCCTTTGGGGGAGACGAGCAGGCCGCTCTTCAAGGCCTGGTTGACGAGCTTGAGAAGCTCTGCGCCCCTCGGCGAGTTCAGCACGCTCATTACGACTTCACGCTCCCGGAAGTCGAGTCTCTTCTGGCTGTGACAAGTGAGACTCACTCCGCGTTTGGGGGAACTGAGCAGGATACCTTGCCTCTGGATGCAGACACCCCTCTGCCGTTCACAGGCGACGCGCTCGTGCGCAGCGTGGAAGCTGCGGCGGAGATGCTGAATGTCTCAGAATACGCGGAGACGATGCTGATGCGCCTTCGGAGCCTGCTCGCGGAGCCGCGCATGAAGGCAATCATTGGAGACAGTGCAGCCATAACTCTGGAGGACTGGCTTGCCGACTACGTCGGCGACGACGGAGCAAGCAAGGGTTGCGTTTCCATCATCGATCTCTCCCTAGTTCCCGCTGAGGTAGTCCATACCGTGACCGCCGTGGTGGCCAGGATTGTGTTTGAGGCACTTCAACGCTATCGGAAGCTGACCTCCCAGACGCTTCCTACCGTCCTAGTTATGGAAGAGGCACACACATTCATCAAGGACTACAAGGGTGATGCAGACAACACGGCGTCGGTATGTTGTCGAGTGTTTGAGCGCATCGCCCGAGAGGGCAGGAAGTTCGGTCTGGGCCTCGTTCTCTCCTCTCAGAGACCATCGGAGCTATCCCCCACTGTGCTGTCACAGTGCAACTCATTCCTACTGCATCGGATAAGCAACGATCGCGACCAGAAA
>JACUUN010000104.1 GCA_014859265.1 Coriobacteriia bacterium | reverse complement strand
CGCAGGCGGCGGTGGATGTTGCGGCGGTGGCGGCCCTGCGATCGAGGGCTCCACGACCGTGGAGGGTGACGTTCAGAGGATCGCCGTCGACGCGTCGACGGGCAGCTTTAACCCGAACGTGATCAAAGCCCAGGCCGGCGTGCCCATCGAGATCGACTTCTCGCAGGCACCGGGCGGCTGCCTCGCAGGAGTCATCTTCCCCGACTTCGGGATCGGCGAGGACCTGACCGTCGGCGGGAAGACGATCGAGCTTCCCGCGCTTGAGCCGGGTGAGTACCCGTTCTTCTGCCAGATGCAGATGGTGTCGGCCACAATCGTCGTCGAGTAGCGGGCGGTAGGGTGCGGCGGGCGTGCAGCCCGCCGCGCTCGACCTAGCTCCCTGCAACGGCTCGCACGACAGAGTCGCGGGCCACAGGGATTCGATGGGTGATGCAATGAGAAACGCGCTGGCGCTGGCCCGAGTAGGCACGGTCGGGCTCAGTACTTCTCGCTCTCGGTCGATGTGTCGGCGGGTAGGCGGGCTACTCCGCGTCGCCGAGCTCGCAGGCTTTGGACTGCTTGAGCAGCCACCACGAGATTCCGATCGCCAGCAGCAGGGCGGCCAGTCCGAGGGCGGTCTGCAGGTAGTCCTCCTTCGGCTCGAACACCACGAACTTCCGCGCTACCGCCACCAACGCGGCCTCGAACACCGTCGGGATTACGTTGCTGTGCTTCATGTAGGCCAGCGCGATGCGGAAGAGCTCGATCACGATGAAGACCTCCAGCGCGGTCGAGATGATTCGCGTGAACTCGGTTCTGTCCAGGGTGAACCCGCCGGTCACGATGCCGGCGACTTCGACGACGAGAGTCACGACGAGCAAAGCGGCGATCACCACTAGCGCCACCGACACTGCGACCTCGAGCGCGAGAACGAACCGGTTGAGCGCCTTCTCTATCACGCGCGGCCTCCCCTTGCAGGTGCTATCGGTTCCGACCCAATGGTTGCCCAAAGAGCGCGCCATGTCCATGTGAGCGGATCGTGCGGATGCGTCGTGCTCAGGCAAGCGCGTTGAGGGGTAGATACGATGCATCGAGTATCGTTGGCCGCTAAACGAGAAGGATCACGACTGTGAACGACTCTTTGCGTACGGAGGGACGGCTGACGAGCACCGGCGAGATCTATGTGGACGGCGACGATGACCCCATGACACGTATCGTACGCGAGGCCTTCCGCAGCACTCCGACACTCGAAGGCGCGGGGGTCCGCCTGCACCGCGCGTTCGGTTTCGGCCGGGAGCGGCTCTTCGATCCGTTCCTGCTGTTCGACGACTTTCGCGGGGATGACCCGTCGGACTACTCGGCGGGCTTCCCGTGGCATCCGCACCGGGGCATCGAGACAATAACCTACCTGATCGACGGCGAGGTCGAGCACGGCGACTCTCTCGGCAACGCGGGCCGCATCGGCCCGGGCGAGGTGCAGTGGATGACGGCCGGCAGCGGTGTGATTCACCAGGAGATGCCCGAGGGAGACGCGACCGGCCGGATGGGCGGCTTCCAGCTCTGGGCGAACCTGCCGGCGAGTCACAAGATGATGGACCCGCGCTACCGCAGCATCGAGGCCGCCGAGGTTCCGGTCGCAGAGACGGACGAGGCGCGTGTACGCGTCGTCGCCGGCCGGGTCGGCGAGGTCGTCGGACCGGTGACAGATGTCGTCATCGACCCCGAGTACCTCGATGTGACGGTCCATCCCGGCCGCACCTGGACGTATCCGACGCTGCGCGGTCACACGGTGTTCGCGTACCTGTTCGAGGGCGAGGCATGCTTCGGACCGTCGGGAGGGGCCGAGACGGTCTGCGCCGACGACGGTGTGGTGCTGCTGCTCGGCGACGGCGATGAGGTCTCGGTCACCGCAGGCGCCGAGGGAGCGCGCTTCCTGCTGGTGAGTGGGCGGCCGCTCGGCGAGCCCATCGCCTGGCGCGGGCCGATCGTGATGAACACGCGTGAGGAGCTCGAGTCCGCATTCTCCGAGTATCACGCCGGGACTTTCGTGAAGTAGGCTGGTGCAGTTCGCCCGGACCCGCAGGAGGTCAGGAGTGAGGGGCAGACGGTTCATGTGGGCGATCGCAGTGGAGGGGGTATCAGGGTTCGCCGGAGTGCGTACGTCGCGGGCCCTGGTGGCCATTGCCAGCGCCTTTCTGGCGCTTGTGTTCCTGACCGGTTGTGCCGCTGAGGAACCGTCGATCGGATACTCGCAGGACGCAAACCTGGTGGGAGCTTCTGCTGACGCCGGAGCCGGACTGGCTGCATCTGCCGGCACCGCTCCGGCCGATACGCGATTGCCCCAGGGGGCGACCAGCACCGTACGGATGGTGTTCGCGGTGCCCATCGAGGGGGAGACCGTCGTCCTGTCGGGCCGGATCACCGAGCTGCTCGCAGACCATGACTTCATTCTCGACGACGGAACAGGCGCGATTTACGTAGACGGCGATGATGACTGCAGTGACCTCTGCGTGGGGGACGCGCTTTTCGTGACCGGAGTCGTGGACGTCGGGGACTCGCCATTCCGCGTCGAGATCAAGGCGACTGCGGTAACGGTCAGATAGCGGGACGGCGGAGTGTCTCGAGCCGCAAGACCGGACGCAGATGCGTAACGGATGCGGTTTTGGTGATGGCTCGTTTCGGTTAGACTTAATCATCAGCGCAGAAGGTGTGTATTCTGCGAACGCTACGAGCGTTGAGGGAGGGGTGGCACCGGCATCGACATGGGGCCCCTCATGGAGCCCCGGTGCGCGTCCAACAGATGGAATAGGGAGTCTGCTATGAAACGTGTGGTAAGCCTTGTTTGTGTACTTGCCGTCGCTTCGTTGATGCTAGGTGGTTGCGGCGGCTCTGACGGAGCCGAAGCGCCCGACACCGGCGAGCCGATCCTGATCGGCGCCGCACTCTGTCAGACCGGCATCCAGGCGCCGCTCGATGAGCCCGCGCTTCGCGGTGCCCAGCTCGCGATCGATGAGCTCAACGCAAACGGCGGCATTCTTGGTCGCCCGGTCGAGTTCATCAACATGGACGGCAAGAGCGACCCGGTGACTGTCGGAAATGTCGCCAAGCAGCTGATCGATCAGGGCGCGGTCGCTATCATCGCCCCGAGCGACTTCGATTTCGGCGGCCCTGCGAGCCGTGAGGCCCAGGCGGCCGGGCTCGTCGGCATCTCGCCGTGCGCGTCCTCGCCGCTTTATGGCTCGGCAGCGCTTGGTGACAAGCAGTTCACGATGTCGATGTGGAACACGACGATGGGTGCCGCAACGGCCGAGTTCGCATACAACGAAAAGGGTTATCGCTCGGTCTACGTCATCACCGACGACTTCATCGACTACACCAAGAGCCTCAGCCGCTACTTCATCTTCCGCTTCGATGAGCTTGGCGGCGACGTGATCTTCGAGGACACCTATACGCAGGGCCAGGCCGATGTCTCGGCCCAGGTTGCGCGCATCAAGGCGCTGTCCGAGCCGCCAGACTTCATCTACATCTCTTCGTACATGCCTGACCTCGCGCTCATGATCCGCACGTTGCGTGAGAGTGGTCTGAACCAGCCTATCGTCGGCGGCGATGCCTATGACGACTCTTCGCTCTTCGAGGCGCTCGGCGAGGAGTACGGCAGTGAGATCTACTTCGACACGCACGGGTTCTTGTCGGCCGAGGCCAACCCGCGCTACACCGAGTGGGCAGCGTCGTACGAGACCAAGTTCGGCAGCCCACCGGACGAGGTCTGGGTCATGCCCGGCTACGACGTTGTGATGCTGCTCGCGGAGGCGATGGAGGTCGCCGACAGCACTGACGGCGCCGCGATGGCCAAGGCCATGGAGGAGACCGAGTTCAATCTCCTGACCGGTGTCTTGAACTGGTCAGATGCCGCTTCCGGGCACGAGCCTGACAAAGAGGCCGCGATGGTCGAGCTCGTCAAGGGCGAGCCGAAGTTCCTCGGCTGGGTCCGTCCCGAGAAGATTCCTGCTCCGTAGAGCGGGAGATCGGCAACGAACGACCTCATTGGGAGAGAGTCCGGTCTGCCGGGCTCTCTCCCGTGCTCGGCCAGAACACCTGCGGTGAAGCGCCGCACGGAAGAAACGGATGGACGTGCACGACACCGAGACGACGAGCGTTCTCGAGATCCGGGACCTCTCCAAGTCGTTCGCCGGGCTCAAGGCCGTCGACGACGTCAGTTTCAGCCTGCACACAGGTGAGATTCTCGGCCTGATCGGCCCGAACGGGTCGGGCAAGACCACGCTCATCAACGTCGTGACGGGGTTGCTTCCCTTAAGCGGCGGGAGCGTCTATCTCGACGGGGTCGACATCTCGAAGAAGCGACCGTACCACGTGGCGCGGGCAGGTATTGCGCGCACCTTCCAGACGATCCGGCTCTTCCGAGAACTCACGGTCCTGGAGAACGTGG
>JACUUN010000103.1 GCA_014859265.1 Coriobacteriia bacterium | reverse complement strand
CGACCGCGCGCTCGCCGAGTACCTCCGCTCGCGCATCCCCAGGACCGGCTACGCGCTGCGCGAGCTGCCCCCGCCCCTTGCCGCCGAGGACGAACGGAAGGCCGAGTAGCCGCTTTCCACGCCGTCACGCGACGCCCGCCTCGTCCTCCCATCCCTGTCCCGGCCGCCACTCGGCCCCGCTTCGCGACACCTCCGCATCGCGGGCCGCGGTCAGCGCCGGCAGCAGTCAGCGCCGGCAGCACGAACGCCGCGATCTCCTCTATCGCATCCGGGAGCGAGGGTGCCGGCTCGCCGAGCTTCTCGTGGAACGCCGCCCACTGCGCTCGCTTGAGCGCATCCGTGCTGAACTCCTCCATCAGCGAGACGGGAAGGAGCGGTACGTCGGTGGATCGGCACTCGAAAGTGAGACGGATGGCGCCGGCCAGCTCATCGAGCCGGAAGGCCAGCGTGCGGCTCAGCATCAGCACGTCGTGGAAGTCCTTCATCCGGCTGTTGCGCAGGTCCAACTCGACCATCGCCTGGAGCTTCTCGGCTACCGCCGTCTCCGGTCGGTACACCTGCACCCGCGGCTCGCCCAGATCGAGCATCTGCGGGTAGTCGATCCATGCGGGCTCGGGGTAGGCGACATCCCCGATGCCCACGTCGATCTGCAGCTTGAACCTCGCTCCTGCCAGACTGCCTCGCACGGTCACCCGGACACCCTGGTAGTCGTCATCGAGCGTGATCGGCTGCGCTGCCAAGTGCTCACGATCGAATACGACACCGTCATCCGCGTCGACGGCGAGTACCTCACGGACCACTGCAAGCATCGCCTCGGGCGTCGCCTCGAGACGGCCAAGGAAGTCCAGATCGCGAGTCGGACGCGGCGAAGGCAGGCCCCAGACCCGCAGCAGCGCCGCACCCTTGAGAGTCAGCCGCTGTGCGTAGTCCGTGCACCCGAGCCTGAAGAGGAACCGCTCCATCGCGAAGTACTGCAGAACCTCATCGAATGGACGCTCCGCCTGGCGCGCAAGATCTCGCAGCCGCTGTCGGACGGAGGCAGCGACCTCCCCTGTCCGCCTTCCCTTCACAGCACCGCCTCAAGGTACGGCCGCATGACATTGTCCACCCGGTCCACGCGCGCGAACCGCACCAGGTCCTCCACCCGCACTCGTCGCCCGCGCAGGGCCTCGCGCAGCGCCTGGACGGCCACATCGGTCCCGATTCGATTCCGGAACTTGAAGCAGTCGGCGATCGTCTTGGCCAGCGAGTACACGCGAACCGTCACGCCATCGATGACGTGTTCCTCGATGCCATCCAGGTAGGAGCGGCCTGAGAGGCGATACGTGCGGATAGGCGGGTAGTCGAGCCGCGGCTCCTCCGAGCCGGGCGGAAGTGCGACGTCGACCCGATGCGGGATCTCGTCGGTCACCTCGTGGAAGGCCAGGGCCGAGATCAGACAGATGACGCCCTTGGGGATCCGCGCCGCGACGGTCGCTAGATCGGGAGATGTGAGCGCCGGCAGGTCCGCCAGACGGTACAGGCCGCGACTCACCTGCTCGAGCATTGCCTCGTCCCGCATCCAGTAGAGCGTTCGCGGCTGGACGCCCGCGCGGAGGAGGTAGCTCGTCCTGGCAATCCCGCCGACTGCCAGAAGCGCGTTTCGCGCGTGCTCGATCGAACGATCCGAAGGTCTCATGTGAACAGTATTACCTATACTTCCGAACAAGTCTAGGTATGTTTGTGCACGCCCTCGCATCGTCCTCACCGATCCCCACCCCCTCGCCCCGCCCCAACTGCACGCCCAGGCTACCTCCCGGGTCTGACACGCCTGCATGCGCTGCCCTGTCTCCATCACCGTCCATTCGCCGAGGACCCCCCAGTTTGCCGGCAGCGCGACACCCACAGCCCGACCCCATCCGCATCCAGCTCCAGGCGCTGGTGGCATACCTAGAAGGAGGAGGACCGATGACCCCCCTGACTCCTCTTCCTCGTCCTCCTGTTCTTCTTCCTCCTCCTCCTGCTGCTGCTACTGCTCCTCGTCGTAGTAGTAGTCGCCGTCGTCATCACCATCTCGGCGCATGGCGCTACACCGGCACAACGAGGAGGAGGCAGCAGCGCATGGCGCCTGCTGCTCATCATCATGATCATCACGACGCTTCGAGCGTCGCCGCTCTCGCTCGCCGCCGAAGAGCTTCCGCCCGGTTCGCCGTGTTCTTCATCGACGAGAGACAGCGTGTCACGCTACGCGACGACGCCTCGGTCGCCGACATCCGCCTCATGGCCGGGCGCGCTGGCGCGCGAATCTGGGAAGCGGAGCTGACCTCACAGTTCCGCTGCAACGGATCGGACTCGTACCTGAGCTGGCTCGACGATGTGCTCGGCATCAAGCCCGCCGAAGACAGAGCGTAGCCCGAGTTCGATGATCACCGGGCAGCGAAGAGGCAGATTGCCTCTGCTACAGCCGGGCGCCCTCATCGAGGTCTTCATCGCAGACGTCGATGGTAGAGCGCCGGCCTCCGCCAGTAGGCGCTGCGAGATCGCTAGTCAGGACTTCCAGGAACCGCAGTCGGCGTCGCCGGTTCCTGTACATCAGCCGCAGGTACTCTTCTAGATCTAGGCTGTTCCCCGCGGTTCCGGTCACTGCTCGCCTTGCTAGCATCACCACTCTCCTTACTGGGCTGAGTATATTCCTCAGATCTTGACGAGGGAAGCAGTGCAGCCTCCATGTCGACCCATTCCGGCCACCTGAACCCGATGCCGGCGAGCAGCAGGAGGAAGGACACTACAACGATTGCCGCTGGGTACTTGAGCTTGTGAATAACGATGGGGCTGTTGTGCCTCTCGACAGCGAAGAGCACCACAACACCCAGGTAGACGGTCACCAGGGTGCGGATGATGGTCGTAGAGGGCCAGGCAGATGTTGGGTGCAGATACCCTAGGCCGGTGCAGAGACTCACGAC
This sequence comes from Coriobacteriia bacterium, assembly GCA_014859265.1. Classification (GTDB taxonomy): domain Bacteria; phylum Actinomycetota; class Coriobacteriia; order Anaerosomatales; family SLCP01; genus SKKZ01. The sequence continues at coordinate 1,781 of JACUUN010000103.1, read as the reverse complement.
AAGCACGAGCAGTGCGAGCAGCCAGTTCGTGATCTCGACGTAGCCGGGCACCGCATACCGCTCCACGAGCAGCAAGCGGCCCCGTATGTCGCGAGTGTCAGGCATGTTGCCATCAAGGGTCTCAACACCAGGATGCGCCCGCGAGAAGTAGTAGTGGTGGACCCTGCAGCTTCCGTCGGAGACCCGGTCGAAGAAGTCACGGGGAGTTCGCTTCTCTGATCTTGAACGGACACGGCTAGCCCGTCGACCTGCGTTGGCTGGCGAGGTTGTAGTACGTCGTTCAACATACGCACCAGCAGGGACCAGAGACAGGCCTGCGTGGCTGCTGCTCACTTCAACGTGGTATCCGAGCGCATCACGGAAATGTAGCGGGAGGGCGAAGGTGTCAACAGGAGTCCAAGATCTTCGGGTGAGACCCAGTGCACTGGTAGCTGAAGCAGCAGTCCTCCGCACAATGGCATCCCAGGGCTGTCTAAGCACAGCTAGCCCAACCCTGAGGAGCTTGCGTGGAAGGGGGCGTGAAGGGTCCCGCAGATAGCGATCCACAAGACGACGCGCCTCCCATACGGAGTAGCCGACAACCAGGCAGGAGTCCGTCCCTATCGGAAGGCTCATCCTGGCAATCGCAGGCCAGCCGTGAGCGAGATGGACCGAGTGATCGAGAAGCATGCGGGCAAACGCCTTTGACTCGGGGTGGGGCGAGTACGACGTCTGTTCTGCCCACCGAATCATCCGGAGCCAATGGGCGGCTACCCTCAAGAACTCGTCTACTAGCGCATCCGGAGCGGGGGCCGGTGCGGCAATGCGGGTCATCTGCCGACGGAGAAACGCCTCGTGGAGCAACAGGGGATTCAGGGCTGGATTGCTAAGCGGAACACAGTCCGGCATATCGCCCTGTTGGGACAACACGTCTACCACGTTACGACCAGTCACGAGGGAAGACCGCATTAGCTCCTGTACTCGGCCTTGGCGCCTCTCGATCGCAGCGAAAGCCTCCTCCGAGCCAAACCCCGCTCTCACGAAGTTGTCATGCATCCACTGGACAAGAACCTCCAGCGTCGGAGGGACCTCGTCAACGTTGCCGACTGCACGGAATTCCCTCCACACTGGCTCGAGACGAACGCCGTGTATGTTCGCTGCTGCTAGACACCAAGCGAGGTCCTGTATCTCCTCTACGCGGCGAGCATGAGGCATCCCGAACTCCTGGCCGTCTGCAGTGAGGAGGGCAGTCATTGCACGTGAGACGACGTCTGATCCAGCGCGCCGAGAGAGAGGGATGACCTTCCGACCTCCCGACTCGATGGTGAACGTCATCAGGGGGTGGTCCAGCCACATGACCGGAAGGAGGAGCTCGATTCGTTCAATGACTTCGCCCGGCGAGGGGTGGCGAAGCCTAGCGAATACCTTCCTAAGTTCACGTACCTCAGGAGAGCGCGCCCCCAAGAGGACCTCGCAGTCTCCCATTATCTCCTCGAGAAGAGCGACACTAACCCGAACGTCGATTCGGCTGGAAACGTAGACCGTGTCTACATCAAGAAGCTCAAACGAATCCGTTCTCCGCTGGCGCCAGCGAAGCGGTCCATAGAAGAGGTGCATGAAGGCTACACGCTGATAGACGTTCCGCGTGTTTAGACTGAGGTAGTCGCAGAAGTCCGCCACTCGTGCCCCTCCCCTTGACCCCCATGACATTATACGGGAATGAGCATCAGGCACAGCTGGTCTGGCAGAGATCCGAGGATCAGCCGCGAGGTGTATCGCAGAGGTGAAGGGCGCGAGTATGC
>JACUUN010000001.1 GCA_014859265.1 Coriobacteriia bacterium | reverse complement strand
GCTACATGAAGGGCGAGGAGCGGCGCGTGCGCTTCTTCGGCTTCTTCGCGCTCTGCGTTTCGACCACCGTCGGGCTCTCGTTCGCCGAGAACCTGCTCACGTTCTTCATCTTCTACGAGATGCTCACGATCTGCACCTACCCGCTCGTCATCCACGATGAGACCCCCGAGGCGTTCAGAGCCGGCCGCAAGTACCTCACGTACACGCTCATCGGTGGGGCATGCATCCTCATCGGGACCGTCATCATCTATGACGTCGCCGACACGCTCTCCCTTGACAGCACCGGCATCCTCTCGACGGAGATGGGAACGAAGACCCTCGCGCTCATCTTCACGCTGCTAATCGGCGGCTTCGCGGTCAAGGCGGCCGTTATGCCGTTGCACGGATGGCTGCCAAGCGCGATGGTCGCACCCACGCCCGTGAGCGCGCTCCTGCACGCGGTCGCGGTCGTCAAGGCAGGCGTCTTTGGGATCCTGCGCACCGTCTACAACGTGTTCGGCGTCGACGTGCTGGAGGAGGTCGGCTTCACCACCCCGCTCATGTGGATCGCTGCGTTCACGATCGTCGCCGCCTCGCTGGTCGCGATCTTCCAGGACAACCTGAAGCGTCGACTCGCGTTCTCGACGATCAGCCAGCTCTCCTACATCGTGCTCGGCGCCGCGCTCCTCACGCCGTTCGCTGCCACCGCCGCCATCGTCCACATCGCCAACCAGGCGTTCGCGAAGATCACGATGTTCTTCGTGGCCGGCGCGATACAGCGCACGACCGGCAAGACGAACGTCCACGAGCTCGCCGGCATCGGATACCGGATGCCGTGGACGATGGCGGCGTTCACGGTTGCTTCCCTGAGCTTCATCGGCATGCCGCTGTTCGCCGGGTTCATCACCAAGTGGTATCTCTCGCTCGGCGCACTGGAGGCGGGTGAGTACTGGGTCCTCGTCGTGATGATCGCGAGTTCGATGCTCAACGCGGCCTATTTCCTCCCCATCGTCTATCTGGCGTTCTTCAAGGCGCCGCCCGGCACGACGATGCGGGTGGCCGAGGCGCGGCCGACACTGCTCATCTCCACGCTCGTCGCCGCAGCCTACGTGATCGTACTCGGAACGACCGCCGAGGTGCTCGGCATGCCGTTCTCACTCGCCCAGGCTGCCGTGCATTTCGTGTTCGGGATGTGAGGGGTGATCCGCGTGGACAGCACGTTGGTGGCGTCGGCCATACCGCCGGTGGCGGTCTTCCTTCCGCTACTCGGAGCAATCGTGGGCCTGCCGCTCGGGCGCGTGTCCGAGCGCGCGCGCGCCTTCGGTCTTGGCTCCATCTGCGCAGTCACTGCCGCACTCACGATTGCTCTCATACCCGGCGTGCTCGGCGGTGCGGTCTACGAGACGTACCTGCTCCGGCTCACGCCGGTCATCTGGCTCCACCTGCGCGTCGACGCACTCGGAGCCCTGTTCGGTGCAACGGTCTCAGTGCTGTGGCTGCTCGCGCTGGTCTACTCGGCAGGCTACATGGCCGACGAGCACCGGCTCGGCCGCTACTACGCCTTCTTCATGCTCTGCCTCGGCTGGACGCTGGGGGTGGCGTACGCGGGCAACCTGTTGACCTTCCTCGTCTTCTACGAGCTGTTCTCCATCCTCACCTACCCACTCGTGGTGCACGAGGAGACTCCGGCCGCTATGGCAGCGGGCACGAAGTACATCATCTACATCCTCATCGGCGGGAGCCTGGTGCTCCTCGGCGTCGTGTTCACGTTCTTCCTCGCAGGCGAGCAGACGTTCACCGTTGGCGGCATCCTCGACGCCGGCATGAACCGCACCTCGCTGCTCGTCATCTTTTGGTGCTTCATCATCGGCTTCGGCGTGAAAGCGGCACTCGTCCCGTTGCACGGCTGGGTGCCCGACGCCCACCCGGCGGCGCCGGCACCCTTCTCCGCGGTGCTGTCAGGCGTGATGGTCGCGGCCGGCTCGTTCGGCATCATGCGTATCGTCTTCCAGGTCTTCGGCGTCGGCCTGCTCGCGATGCTCGGCGTGATGCCGGTGCTGGCGGGGATCGCGGCATTCACGGTCGTCTTCGCCGCGGTTCTCGCCGTGAGCCAGGATAACCTCAAAAGGCGCCTCGCGTACTCGACCATCAGCCAGATGGGATACGTCACGCTCGGCGTCGCGCTGCTCGGTGCCGAGGCAACGACCGGTGCGCTCGTGCACATCACGAACCACGCCTTCATGAAGGGCACCCTCTTCCTCTGTGCGGGCCTACTCATCAAGCGCGCCGGCATCCACAACGTGAGCGAGATGGCGGGGGCGGCCAAGCGGATGCCGGTGACGATGGCGGCGTTCGCGCTTTCGGCCCTCGGCATGATCGGCACTCCGCCGCTCTCCGGCTTCATCAGCAAGTGGTACCTCGGGCTCGGCATACTCGACGTCGACCAGCCGCTCTACCTCGCCGTACTCCTGGGAGGCGCGCTGCTCGCCGCGATCTACCTGCTTCCGATTGTCTACGCGGCATATTTCAAGCCACCGCCGACGATTGCCGCAGAGGACGAGGCGGAGGGCTCCGAGGCTTCCGCGTCGATGCTCGTGCCTACCGTTATCGCCTCCGCGCTCACCCTCGTGCTCGGGCTCGCCGCCACCGTTCCCGGACTACCCTACTCGCTCGCACACATGGCCGCCGAAGGGTTCTTCCGCTAGGAGACCGACGTGCCCGAAGCCGCGCATATCGCGTATCACCCGCTGCCGGCACTGCTCGTGCTCTGGCCGCTCGTCTGCGCGCTTGCGGTGCGACCCCTCGGCCGCTGGCGCGAGGACGTGCGAAACGGCTTCGTGCTCTTCGCCACAGGCGTGACGCTGCTCGGGGCCGCGGCTCTCATACCCCTGCTCGCCGCCGAGCACAAGGTGACCGCGGACCTGCCGGCGCTCATCGGGCGGCTGCACTTCGTCGTCGACCCCTACGGCATGCTGTTCGCGCTCTTCACGACATTCGTGTGGTTCTGCGCAACACTGCACTCGCTCGACTACATGCAGCACGAGCAGCATCGCGACCGGTTCCACACCACGAGCCTGGTGGTGCTCGCAGCGATGCTCGGCGTCGTACTCGCAGGCGACCTCGTGACGCTCTACCTGTTCTTCGAGATGCTTGGCCTGGTGGCGTTCCTCTTCGTGATCCATACGGAGACCGACGAGGCCAAACGCGCCTCGATCAAGTACCTCTGGATGACGGTACTCGGAGGGTTCGCGCTCATCGGCGGAATCTTCCTCACCTACGCGCTGGGGCACACCGGCGCGATCGGGCCGATCCCTCTAGAGGGAGGCACGGAGACCCTTCGCTGGGTCACGTTCGGACTCCTTGTTTTGGGGTTCGGTGTGAAAGCGGGCATGTTGCCCGTCCACGTGTGGCTCCCCGACGCCCACCCGGTCGCGCCGTCCCCGGCGAGCGCACTGCTATCCGGCGTCATGATCAAGGCGGGTGCGTACGGCATCTTCCGCACGGTGACCGCGCTCTTCCGCCCCGAGGTCGTCGAGGACCTCTCTGAGGAGCTCTGGCACATGACGAGCGACTTCGGGCTCGTCGTGCTCTGGATCGGCATCGCCACGATGGCTGTCGGCGTGACGATGGCCCTCGGCCAGCACAACGCCAAGCGGATGCTCGCCTACCACAGCGTAAGCCAGATGGGCTTCATCCTCGTCGGCATCGGAGCGGCGGGCTACCTCGGCTCGCACGGCGCGATGGGCGTGGCGGGCGGCCTGCTCCACGTCGTGAATCACGCGCTGTTCAAAGGCGCGCTCTTCCTCGGCATCGGGGCGGTGGCGTTTCGCACCGGCGAGCTCGACATGTACAAGCTCGGCGGGCTATGGCGCAAGATGCCGTGGACGTTCGTCTTCATGCTCATCGCCGCGGCTGGAATCACCGGCGTGCCCCTCTTTAACGGGTTCGTGAGTAAGTGCCTGCTACACCACGCGCTCGTGGAGGCCTACGAACTCAACCACATGGTCTCGCTCGACATTGCCGAGAAAATCTACATCCTGACGTGCGGTGGCACCGCGGCCTCCTTCATCAAGCTCATCGGCTTCGTCTTTCTCGGCAAGCCCAAGCAGGAGTACGGGCCTGGAGTGGTCGACTCCCCGCCGAGGATGCTCACGGCGCTCGGGCTGCTCTCCGCCGCCATGCTAGCCATCGGAATACGGCCGCACCTGATCCTGAAAGGCGTGTTCGCCCCCGGATTGCACGAATGGGCGCTCCACGCCGACCTGCTCGACTACTTCCTCAAGAACTACTTCCTGAGCCCGGACGACCTCATGTCGGCGGTGACCGCATTCGCCATCGGCGGCACCATCTTCGTGGTCGGGATCAGGTTCGGACTGTTCCATCTCCACGCACCAAAGTGGTTCGGCGTCGACTACTGGTACCAGGCGGCCACGCGCGGGTTCCTCACCGTGTGCGCCTACGTGGGCGGCTGGTACGAGCGTTACCTGGCGGCCTTCTCGCGGACGCTGCGCACGCTACGCCTCGGCTACCGCTCAACGTATCTGCGAATCGAGCGCAACTGGCGCAGGATCGTCGTCACCATCACCACCGGCGCGCCGGGACCGCGCAACCAGCACTTCATCCAGAACGCCTATATTGCCCTCGAGCGCGAGCGCCAGTCCACGGTGCGATACGCGGTCAGCAGGGCGCACGAGTGGCTGCGGGCGCGACCGGACACCGGCCCGGAGCGCGCCTGGGCTACGATTGACGCGGTGCGCGACATCGCCTCGTACATGGCGCAGCGCCAGCTCAGCCAGCGTATGAGCGTGCTCGCCGAGATGGTGAGGACCGGGGAGATCGAGGCCGTACGGTACCGTTTCCGCGACGTCCTGGCCCAGGTACGGCTCTTCCAGAGTGCGGTCGCACACACCGCCATCGAACTGGCCGAGCGGCGCATGACCGGCGAGGATGTGATCCGCGACATCTCCGCCGAGGTGAACCGCATCTCGAGCGAGGAGCGCTTCGACCGTCGGCTTCGCAAGGCCGCGGGCGTGTCGCGTCCGTCGACGGTGCGGGTCCAGCGACTCAGCACTCACGCGCGTGAGGCGCTGCCCAGCAGCGTGGCGCTCATGGACTGGCGGGTGCGCGGGCTTGGCCGCTTCGAGCGCGCGGCCCGGTGGAGCGTTGAGATCGTGCGACTTATCGTCGAAGTCACTACGCAGGAGCGCTCGACCTGGCTGCTTTCAGACCGTCTCGACGCCGAGAGTGTGATTGAGACCCGCCGCCACATACAGCGCTACGCGCGTGACATGAGTTTCAACATGGCGATGATCCTCGTGCTGATGCTGATGCTGATGCTCAGCATCGCCATAGGCACCAACCGCTGACGCCGGGCGTCAGCCGTGGATGAACACCTTGTCCACGTACGGTGAGGTGAAGAGCGCGAGCGTGGCGGCGTAGTTCGGCACGAACGCGATCGCATCCCCGATGGCGGGAACCTCCGGCAGGTCGTGCACGTCGAGAATGAGGTGGTCGCTCGACGCGCCGAGCACCTCCACGCGCGGGTCGACCGGGCGCAGCCCCGTCGGCGGCGCGTCCTGACGGCCGATGGCGCAGATCGCGCGGCGCCGCTCGCCGCGGTCCTGAAAGACCGGCGTTCCGCCGAACGCGTCCTGCGCAATCGTTCCAATCGGCGCTGACGGCTTCACTTTGCATTCGATGACCGGCGCGGTCAGCGTGATCGCGTCCGTGTGCAGACCGGGGTGCGGCTCGCGCGTCACGGTGCTCACGCCGAGCAGGATGCTCTCACCGATGCGCAGGTTGTCGACGGATGCGGGCAGGTGACCCGCGAGCGCGGCGTCGATCGAGCTCGACATCCCGCCCGAGACCAGCATGGGGCGGCCGAGACGCTCTGCTGTCACGTGTGCGAGCCGGGCGAGTTCGCCGAGGTTCGCCTCGTCGGGCACGACGCCGCCATAGCACGTGACGCTCGTGCCGATGCCGATGAGGTCGACGTGGCGCAAGGCCGTGACGTGGTCGAGGAACTCCGGGAGCTCGGCGGGGAGCATCCCCTCACGCAGGTCGCCGAGGTCGACCATCGCGAGGATCTGGTGACGCAGGCCCGCGGCCCCGGCCGCCCGGTCGAGCGCCTCTACGCTGACGACCTCGCTTGCGAGCGAGACGTCGGCGAGGCGGACAGTGTCAGCAGCGAGCGCAGGCGGCGTGGCGCGCAGGAGCCAGAGTGGGACGTCGAGCCCGGCTCCCCGCAGCCGTTCGATGTTCTCGAGACGCGACTCGCCGAGCGCCACTGCACCACCCGCGAGCATCGCGGTTGCGACCTCGGGCGTACCGCAGGTGACCTTGGTGACGGCAACGATCTCCACACAGGGCAGGTAGCGCGAGACCCGCTGTGCGTTGCCGGTGATCTTCGCGAGGTCGACGGTGACGGTGGCTCGGGCGGGCATGCGGCCTCCTTCAGGCGATCGGCTCATCAATCCCGATGCTGCGCCGCATGAGCGCGATCGCAGCACCTGCCGGGAAATGGGCGAGCAGCGCACCGCAGCACGCCATCGTGTACTCGCGATCGAGCAGGCAGAGCGCATCTGCGGGCGGGAGCAGACGGCCGGTGACGCCCGCGGGCGCACGCGTCGCCTCCAGCGTCTCGACGCCGCCGGGCAGCCTCGTGAGCGCACCACCGGTGCCGATCACGAGCCGGCATGCGGTGAGGTCCCGGCCGCGGGCGACCGTCTGGCGACCGCTAGGCGTGTAGTGGTGCACCAGCCTGCCAGCATGTCTCTGTACGGCGGTGACCGCCGCGGTGCGCGCGAGCGTGCGCGCCGCCTCGATCGCCTCCTCGCCCTCCGGAACCGCCGCAGGCAGGTGCTCCGGGACCTCCTCGGCGTCGAGCAGTGCCACGACGTGGAGCGCGCTCACGAACGTGCCGAGATCGCCTTCGACCGTGCGCTTGCTGTGAGGCTCCGGGTCGGTGGCGATCGCGGCGATGTCGGGCGCGCCGTCGGTCACCGAGTGCACGTCGCTGGTAGCACCGCCCACGTCAACCACGACAAGGTCACACACCGCCTCGGCCAGTGCCTCGGCCGCCAGCAGCACCGCACCGGGTGTGGGCAGGATGCGCCCGGTCACGAAGTCTGCGATGCGCTCCATGCCCGGCGCGTGGGTGATGTGCTCCTCGAACGCGTCATGGATGACGTGGCGCGCGGGCACGATATCGAGTTCGTCGACGTCCGGGTAGACGTTCGCGGTCACGCGCACACGGAACCCCGCTCGCTCGAGCAGCTCGCGGGCCTCGCCGGCGACCGCCGAGTTGCCGCCGTAGACGATGATCGGCCGCGTCGTAAGCCCGAGGAGCCGCTCCGCGTTGTAGAGCACCGTCTCCGAGTCGCCGCCTTCCACCCCGCCGGCGAGCAGGATGAGTCCCGGACGAACCTCCTCGATGCGTGTGAGATCGCTGTCGCGTAGCGTGCCCGACGTCTGGTACTCGACCACCCCACCGGCCCCCAGAGCGGCTTCGCGCGCGGCCATGGCGGTCATCTTCTGCGTGAGCCCGTGGACCGTCATGCGCAGACCTCCCGCCGCCGAAGAGGTCGCGAGCGTGAGCGCCGGCTCGAGCGCGCCGGTGACCGCCTCGAGGCGCTCGCGTGCCAGGTCGAGGCCGACACGCACGTCTCCCTCGGTCACGCTGGTCACCGCCGTACCCTGGCCGAGGAGGCGCGGCTCGGTCGCGGGCCACTCGGCCAGCCCGCCGAACGCGCTCAAGACCGTCGTCGTCGAGCCGATCTCGGCGACGAGCACATCGACCTGCATGGGGCGGTCGTTCGGCATGAGGGTCTCCTTATCGTCACTCACCCACCTATTGCACGGCTTTCGACGTACCGGGTCAACCTGCGCGTAATGCGAGCTTCGCGCGATGTTCGGGACGAGCGGTGGAATACCATCGAGCACAACGCTAACGTTGTTTTCACTACTCTGATGTAGTATTGTGAACCTATGACGTATCCACTCAACATCGGCCCCAGACTGGTCGCAGCCCGTCGCGCGCAACGTATGTCCCAACGTGAACTCGGTGGGCGCATCGGCGTCGCCCAGCAACAGGTCGCCCGCTGGGAGGCGTCGGGCTATCGCACTGCTGCGCTCGAGCGCGTAGACGCGGTCGCGCATGCGCTCGGCCTCGAAGACGCGGTCCACACAGCCGCCGACCTGCCGCTTGCTGCCGACGAGACCCAGGCCGTCTACAGCGCACCTGCTGACAGTGAATCCCTCGCCGTCATTCCCGTCCGTGACCTGGGCGAGATCGCCGCTCGCATCCGTGCCCACGGGCGCGAGCTGGAAGAACGCTTCGGAATCGTGCGCATCGGCGTCTTCGGGTCGTTCGCCACCGGGGAGCAGACAGAGACGAGCGACGTCGACCTGCTGGTGGAGATGCCGGAGCCGGGCGGCTTCCTGTTCGTCGAGGCCGCAGAGTACGTTGAGGACTTCCTCGGCCGGAAAGTCGACTTCGTGCGCGCGGACGGACTTCACGAGCGACTCAGGGGACGCGTGATGAGGGACGTGCTGTATGTCTGGTCCACGTGACGAGTCACTTCTATTGGACGACGTTCTCACCGCAGCTCATCGACTCGTCGAACTCGGAAACGACCTCCCGGACGACTATGACGGACGGAATCGCGCCCTGAACGAGATGCTCATGTGGAATCTCGTCTTCATGGGAGAGGCTGCCAAGCGGCTGTCCCCAGAGGCATGTGAGCGATTCGATGACATCCCGTGGAACAGGATGGCTCAGACCCGTGATCGCGTCGTCCATCACTATGAGGGCATCGACTGGCATGCGATCCGTCGAATCATCGACCTCGACCTGCCGAAGCTAGTCCCGCGCCTCATCGAGATACGCGACATCGTGCGCGCCGAGTTCGACGCGGACGAGACGGAACGCAGCCGGTAGGACCACCCCTACACCTCCCGCTCGCGCATCGTCCTCACGATGAAACTCGCCACATCGATACCCTTGGTCTTGCGACCGAACCCAGCATCCATCCCCCACGAGCACGCGAGCTCGTCGGTCACCTGCGTCCCGCCGCTGATGAGCAGCAACCGGTTGCGCACGCCCTTCTCGGCGGCGAGGTCGGCAAGCTTCTGCATCATGAGACGGTGGATCTCGCCGTGCGTGATGATCGTCGAGATGAGCACCGCCGAGGCCGCGTGCTCAGTCGCCGCGTCGAGCACCTTCTCGATGGGCACACTCGTGCCGAGGTACTCCACGGAAAAGCCCCACTTCTCGAGCCCGCCGTGCTTGATGTCGAGAATCTCGCGCATGCCCACCGAGTGTTCGTCGTTGCCCACGGTGGCCGCGACCACCTTCAGCTCCCGCTCGGCCACGAACTCGCGGATCTCCTCGTCGGAGAGCACCTCGGGCGGCTCGGGGATCACGAGCGTCGCAAGGTCGATGGCGACGTCGAGACGGCCCTTCAGCTCGCAGAGCGTCCCCTCGGCAGGGTGCATGACGCGCTTGTGGATGACCTCGCACTCGGTGAGGCTCATCGCCCGGCCGAGCTCGAGCGCGGCCGCCTCGGCCACGTCGGCGGCAGCGGGCAGGAACATCGTCACGACCACCACGCCGTCGCCCGCCCACTCGACCTCGGGCTTGATGAGCCCACGCTCGCGCAACTCGGCTGTGGCTGCCAGCCGCTCGTTGACGTTGTCGGTCGGGTCAAGCTCGTCGATATAGGGGACCTTGGCATCCTCGCAGATGGTGCACCCGTCGACGAGTTCGCACGGCGCGTTCTCGCCGTGCAGGCGGCCCCGGTATCCCTCCGGCAGGTGGTTCTCGCCGAAGTGATGGCATACCGGTGCCAGGTAGTCGTCGGCCCTCGGCACGATCGTGTCGGAGGCCACCCCGCCGTCGCTCTGACGCGCGATCCCGTCGTCATGCGTTTCGGGGTATTCGCCCGAGTCGACGAAGTACGCGTCCTCGACGCCCGCGAAGTACCCGCCGTCGGCGAGCATCCCCTCGAGAAAGAGCACCGCGCGCTCCTTGATCTCGCGTACGCGGGCCTTCAGTTCGGGGGCCTCGCGGTCCACTCGCACCATCTCGCGCAGCCCGTCCATGCCGACGAGCGACTGCTTGGCGGTCTCCACCGCCGCGACGTTGTTGTAGTGCCACGGCACGTTGCGCCCCTCATCGGGCGTGATCGTCGACTGGATGTCTGCCGAGGTGAGCCGCGAGACGAGCAGGTTCATGACGTGTGAGACCGTGGCCTCGCGCGCGTCGGACTCCATATAGCGCGTGTTCTGCTGCGCACGCATCTTGTACTCGCCGAAGAGGTCGCGCAGCGCGATCGCGTAGGGCAAGTCCATCCGCATGCACGGCGCAGGCGGAGCGTCCGGAGGGACTGTCGAGAGCGCGATGCGGTCCTTCGGCATACCGACCGCCTCGGAGTATGCGCAGTTGATAGCGTGCTGCACGAGCAGCTCGGGCATGACCTTCCACGCGCGCACTGCGGTGGCGTTCGCGTTGTGCGCCCCGTCGATCTGCAGGATGCCGGCGGCGGCCATGATGTGCTTGGCCACGGCCGCGTCCACGAAGCTCCGGTACATGTTGATGTTGCGGTAGAGCACGTTGTACTGCGGATCCTGGTGCGCGCCGTTCACGCCTTCCTCGGCGAAGAGGACCGCCATTTCGGGCCAAGCCACCCCGCTCACGTAGGAGTGGAAGTCGATGGGCCGGCCGACCTCGTCCTCGATGAGATCGAGCGCACGGCGCGTGAGGCGCAGCTGCTTGCGGGTGATCGCGATGCCGCCCACGCCCTCGGGCGTACCCTCGAGCAAGCCGTCGATGTGGCTCTGCCCAGCGGTGCGGATCACCATGACGTGGTCTGCGCCGTGCCAGGCGGCCATGCGCATGCGGCGGACGTCGTCCTCGGGCCGGCCCGAGGCGATCTCGGTGGTGATGACGCAGTCCGGCTGCGGGTCGATGTCGCCGAAATAGTGCGCCGCCGGCAGCGGGACGCCGCGCTCGAGCGGAGCGGAGGTCTCGTGGTAGACGAACTCGCCGATGCGCTGGTCCGGGACGCGCTCGCGCCACGTCCAGCCGCGACGGCGCGGCCGATAGCGGTCCAGGCCGTCGAGCAGCGCCTCGATGTCGAGCTTCTCGTTCGGGTCGAGTGGCGGATCGGGCGGCAGACTGCCGAGCGGCCCGCGTGGCGTCTCGTTCATCGGACGCCACCCCACTTCGCCTCGGCTACCTCCCAGCCTTCTCCCGCGGCTAGCCTGCGCGCCGCTTCGGGCGCGTCGCAGTCCCACGCGCGCATGAGCACGAGCACGACGTGCCCGGCGCCGTGACCGAGCAGCCCGCGCTTCTCGCACCCGGCTACGACGGCCTGGCACGCCAGCGAGTCCACGCCCATGCGCATGAGCACGCTGCGCTCGATCGAGGGCGAGGTGTGCGTGCGCGCCAACTCCACGAGCGGGTCGACGCACCGGCGTCCGAGCTCCCAGAAGTACGCCTCCAGCTCGGTGTCCGAAAGCCCCGCAATGCGCTTGCGGACCTCCTGATAGGTGTCAGGCCGGACCATCTGCGCCTCCTTCACGGTGGACGATGTCAGTGCGGTCAGATACATCGACGGCTTCAAGCGTATTCGCGAGAAGGCGCCTATCGGCTACGAGTTCGACTACATCGCCCAGATTCGGGCAGACCGTGAGCGCGACACGCCCGAGGGGTGGAAACGATGAGTATCCAAGTGGTTGTCGACTCATGCGTCGCCTACAAGTGGTTCTACAAAGAGGACGAGACTGGTCTCAAAGAGGCCGAGGAACTGCTTCGGTCCCATCTTGAAGGCACGCGGATTATCTCCGCTCCCACGATACTGCCGGTCGAGATCGCGAACACCTTGCTCCACTCGCAACTCCCCCTCGAACAGACGAATGAGATCCTCGACCTTCTCGAGAGCGCCAGATTGCTCCTCTACTACACTGGCACTGGCCAACTCCAAAGGACATCTCAACTGGCGCGGAAACATAGAGTGGCAATCTACGACGCGCTCTTCCTCGCATTGGCTGAGGAGCTGCGTTGCCCGCTCATCACCGCAGACCGGAAAGCCTTCGCCGGCATCGACACCCCCGTAGAGATACGGCTGCTCTAGCGTCGCGGAGCACACGCCCCTCACTCCCCCGCCCGCAGCGCGGCGACGATCTCCTCGAGCGTCTCCGGCGTCGTGTTAGTGTCCGCCGCGAGGAACTCGACGTCCTCCGCCGTCAGCTCGTAGCCTTCCGGCGCGTGAGCAAGCGCGTTACGCACGTAACTGCGACGCATCCGGCCGAGGTCCATCTCGGTCGCGCGGATCTGCTCCGGCACCTCGGGGATGACGATCGCCTTACCCGGCACGTTCTCGCGCGGGTCGCCCGCGCGCACTTCCACGCCACGCTCGCGTGCGAAGTTGAGCTGGGCCCAGTGATGTTTGCCCGCGCCCGTGTACTCGGTCTCCTGCACGATCACCGTCGCCTCGCGAGGCAGGTCGCGCGCGAGCGACATCGCAGCCGCTATCGCCGTGTTGCCCGCAGGCCCCCGCTCGAGACCCTCAAGCTTGGCGAGGGCCTCGGTCACGTAGAAGACCTCACCCTGCGAGACCGTGAGGTAGCGGTCCATGTAGCGCAGCGAGCGCGCGGCGTTGCGCGGCACGTCGGCACGGTCGGGCCACGTCGCGAACGGCACGCCGAAACCAGTGTGCCCGGTCGTGAACGACTTGCGGTTGAAGTCGGCATCGCTCGCCATGTGCAGGCCGGAGAGGTCCACGCTCGCGCTCACAATCTCGGTCTTCGTCGCGCCCGCGCGCTTCAGGCCACGAGCGGTGCCGGTGGTGTTGCCGCCTCCCGCGTGCGTGATGACGACGTGCGTCGGCGGCGCGCCGGTGCTCTCCCGCATCTCCTCGGCGATCTCGTAGCCGAGCGTCTCGATTCCCGAGACCCCGAAGCTCGAGTAGAGCGAGGCGGCGAAGTATCCAGTCTCGTCGAGCAGCTCGAGCATGTGGGCGAAGAGTTCCGGGCCCACCGTCATCTGCACGACCTCGGCGCCGAACGCTTCGCACAGCCGCGCTTTTTCGATGATCTCGGGCTGGCCGAGATGCGTGCTGTCGAACGCCTCCTGACAGATGATGCACTTCAGACTCGCGCGGGCCGCCTGGCTCGCCACCGCCGCGCCGTAGTTGCCCGAGGTCGCGGCAATCACACCCGCGTAGCCCTTCTCACGCGCAACGTGGGTGCTCATGGACGCCCGGCGGTCCTTGAACGAGCCCGCCATGTTCGCAGCCTCGTCCTTCACGAAGATGCGCGCGCCGAGCCCGGACTCTGCGAAAGACCGCACGAGGTCGGTGAGGTTGCGCAGCTCGAGCAGGGGCGTGGAGCCGACTCCCGCAGCAGCCTGGATGGCGACGATATCTTCGAGTGAGTAGCCGTGCGCCCCCATGAGAGCCTCGTAGTCGAACGCGATCGGGGTGCGTTCGAACTCAGCGTAGTCCATGCCGAGCGCGCGGCGCATGATCTCGCCCTTGCGCGCCATGATGGCCTCGGTGCGCCCGGCCACGTCACCCACCCGCCTTCGCGCGGTACTCCGCGAGCCGGGCCCGCAGGTCCCGCCCCACGCACGCTATCTCGGGCGGCTGGGAGCCGAAGGTGTGCGTGTAGGCCGGGTCGAGGTCGGAGAGGCGGCCGCGCACGATGCGCCCGGTCGCCGTCTCGACCTCGCACTCCTCGCCGAGCGCCGCCTCGCCAAGCGCGAAACCCTTCACCCAGACCAGCAGCGGTTCGGCCGCCGTGTCCTCCGGCAGGTTCGCGGCCCGGTCGACGGGCTCGAGCAGGACGCGCTCGACCTCCACCCACTGTCCGATCGTGCAGCGTTCCCCTGCCATCTCGCCTGCCTCCCTCTACGCTGTGGGCGCCCAGAAGCGGGGCAGCGGCAGGTCCACCACGGTCAGCAGCCCTGCGGGAGCGGGCACGATGAGCGGGATGTAGTTGCCCGTGCTCGCGTACGTTCCCTTGCCCCCGGGAATCTCAGGCGTGTTGGCCATGTTGACCTCGGGGTCGCCGATCACGCGGATGTAGTCGCCGGTGTCCGCGCCCTCGAGGTGCGGGTGAATCTGCTGCGGGTGCACGAGCTCGATCTTGATCTCGCCTTTGCTGTAACCCCGGCCGATGTGCTGGCAGCCGGCGACGTCACCCGGCGCCACACGCACGTGCGGTGTGGAGCGCTCGACGGTGCTCACGATGGGCTCGCGGGTCTCGACGATCTCGTCGATCTCCCAGCCGAGCGCCCGCGCGATAAGGTGGATGGACTCGGGGAAGCCGATGTGGCCGACGATCGTCCCGTCGGTGACCCCGCGTTCGAACTCCTCGACGGTCGTGCCCACGCCCTGGCTCGCCATGACCGTGGGGCCGAAGGGCGAGAGGTCGTTCACGCGTCGCGCCTCGATGCGGTCGACGCGCAGGCAGACCGAGGTCCACATCACGATAAGCGCGTCGAGGATGAAGCCGGGATTGATGCCGGTGCCGAGCACGGAGACGCCGTGTTCGCGCGCGATCTCGTCGACACGCTCGGCCCACTCGGCGTCGGTCGCCCACGGATAGGCGAGCGTCTCGGCGATGCAGAGCACATTGGCGC
This sequence comes from Coriobacteriia bacterium, assembly GCA_014859265.1. Taxonomy (GTDB): domain Bacteria; phylum Actinomycetota; class Coriobacteriia; order Anaerosomatales; family SLCP01; genus SKKZ01. The sequence continues at coordinate 66,785 of JACUUN010000001.1, read as the reverse complement.
CGGCCCGGATACTTGGCTCGATCTGATCGGTGATCTCCTCGAGGTTGCTTTGCGTGCAGATGCACACCACGTCCGGCTTCTTCGCGAGGACGGCTGCGGCGGCGGTCGTCATCCGCACGTCACACGCATCGTCGCCGAGCAAGTCGCCGACGGTCTTGCCCTCCTTTGCGGGGTTGGTGACGATCGCGCCGACGAGCTCGATGTCATCCGGGCGGTCGAGCAGGAAGCGCAGCAGGCCCTGCCCCATCATGCCCGTCCCCCACACGGCGACCTTGATCATGCGCGCTCCTTCCGATGGTGTATGCAGAAGTGTTTGCTTCTCATGCAACAATACCGCTCGACGCGCTCCGGTGCGAGGTGGCCTCAGCTCACTGCTCCTCGTCCCCGGCAGACACCCCAGGAATCCCGGGGGACGGCGGTGCAGGGTCTGATGCTCGCGGCGTGCGACCGGCGATTGCCTCACCGAACCGCTTGAGGCCCTCGGCGAATTCCTCGGCCGCCTTCTCGGCGGCCGCTCCCGCCTCCTTCAGCGAGGGCTTCGCCTCGTCCCATGCCTGCTTCGTCGCCTCGCCCGCGCGTTCCGCCGCGCGCTGCGCGGATTCGAGCGCCTCCTCGAGGACGCCCCTATCGGGTTCGGCCTCGTAGATGCCCGAAATCATCGCGGCGTCGTGGCCGTTCACGCACCCGCGATTCTCGGCGACCCACACGTATGCCTTACATCCTTCACACCATCCGGCCTGCGGCATCGTCAGCGTCCTCCTCTCAGCGGCGGCCCCATGACGGGACCCTCCTCCTACTTACCCGTTGTGGAGATGATGTGTGACCCGCCCAACCAGCGGGTTTGGCCTGGGGTTTGCATCTGTTTCGTGTTAGACTGTCCAATTGGATTCGCCCGTGTGCGCCCGGGGCATGACGATGCGGGAGCACAGGCGGGTCCGACACTGGCACGGAAGGCGCGAAATGACCGCAGGGACCCGCTTCTCGTTCGTACATCGTGCATGCTCACTGGCTGTCGCAGCGGCGCTCCTTCTCGCTTCGCCGGTGGCGGCCCTGGCCGAAACCACCTCGACGCCCTCACCCGAGCCCGCTCCTTCACCGACCCCCTCTCCGGCGCCGACGCCAGGGCCCTCTCCTGTACCACCCGGGCCGGTCGCACCGCGCACGCTGCCTGCTGAAGAAGAGCCGGATGCCGTCGACGTGCCCATCGACCGCGAGACCATGCGCTTCCGTGAGGAGCTCGCCCGCCGTCAGGCGCTGCTCGACGAGTTCCTTGCTCAGCTCGACCTCCTCGACCGGGAGCTCGCTATCGCGACGGAACAGTACAACGCCGCGGTCGACCGCCTCAACGCAACCAAGCAGCGTGTCTCCGTCGCCCAGGAGGACCTGGTCAACGCCGAGCACTCTTACGAACTGCAGAATGAGCTTCTCGGTAAGCGCGCCACGAGCATCTACAAACTCGGCTCGTTCGCGGCCATCGAGATGGTCCTCGAGGCCAAGTCCCTATCGGACTTCCTTGCGCGCCTGAAGTTCCTGAACACTCTGGGAATGGCCGACGCCGACGTCGCCAAGAGCCTGCTTGCTCAAAAGGAGCTGCTGGAGGAGACCGCGACACGCCTCGAGAACGCTGAGCATGAGGCCGAGGCACTCGAGTTCGAGCTGCGTGCCCGCCAGATCGAGATCATGCTTCGCATCCAGGACCGCCAGCAGATGCTTGCCGAAGCACAGGGTGACCTGCTCGACCTGCTCGACTCCGAGGCCGCGCGACGCCAGCGCGAGGAGAGCGAACTCCTCCGCCAGATCCTCTCCGGCGCCTCCGAGGCGGGCATGGTCATCGAGCCGGGTTCCCCGATTGAGACCGCGCTTGCCTACCACGGCGTGCCCTACCTCTGGGGCGGCGAGTCGCCCTCAGGTTTCGACTGCTCCGGATTGGTGCTCTACGTCTTCCGCCAGCACGGCGTGAACCTGCCTCACTACTCGGGCAGCCAGTTCCTCCTCGGCCAGAAGATCGCCCCAGCGGCGCTGCAACCGGGTGACGTGGTGTTCTTCGGCTCTCCCATCTACCACGTCGGTATCTACATGGGCGCCGACTACTTCATCCACGCCCCGAGAACCGGTGACTTCGTCAAGATCTCCCGGCTCTCGGCCCGCAAAGACTACGCGGGCGCACGCCGCTACGACTGGGTGCCGCGCGTTGCCCCGCCACAGGGCATCGCCGGTTCTGAGCCGGTAGCCTCGGCGGACCGCTAGACCGCATCCGGCACCGCTTGCGGGTGTCGGAGCACCACCCGCTCTGGTATCGTCATTCTACCGTGCATGTGAGTTCGTGAACGCGCGGCAAACGCGGGGCGCTGGGGGGCGTCACGCTACGAAGGGGGAAGGTCGAATGCGCGACCTGGTGTTCGCCGCTATCAATGCTGCTCTCGTCAAGGGCGCACGCTACGCAGACGCGAGGGTCGTCGAGTCCCGGGAAGAGAAGGTTTCCGTCGCCGATGGCCGCGTCGAGGCCATCGAATCCGGCGACTCCTTCGGCATCGGGGTCCGGGCCATCGTCGACGGGTCGTGGGGATTCGCATCCTCGGCCGAGGTCACCATAGAGTCCGCCGAGCGACTCGGACAGCAGGCGGTGGCCATCGCCCGGGCGAGCGCACTCGTGGCCGGCGCTCCGATCAGCCTCGCCGAGGTAGAGGCATACGACACCCGGTGGGACGCCCCGTGCGGGATCGACCCGTTCTCCGTCTCGCTCGAGGACAAGATCGCCCTGCTCCTCGAAGCGGATGGGGCGATGCGCGCCGAGAAGGCCGTCAAACTCACGAAGGCGCACCTCGGCTTCTACCGCGTGCACAAGTACTTCGGGTCGTCAGAGGGCAGCTACATCGAGCAGGGTCACACCGAGTCGGGTGGTGGCATCTCGGCGCTCGCCATCGCCGAAGGTGAGGTGCTCACCCGCTCCTACCCCAATTCACACGGCGGCAACTGGCTTCAGGGAGGCTTCGAGGTTATCCGCGGGTTCGACCTCGTGGGACACGCACCACGTGTCGCCGAAGAGGCTGCCGCACTTCTCACCGCGGCCCCGTGCCCCTCGGGTGTGACCGACCTCATCATCGACGGCAGCCAGCTGGGCCTGCAGGTACACGAGTCCATCGGCCACCCTGCCGAACTCGACCGGGTGCTCGGCGACGAGGCGGCATTCGCGGGAACGTCCTTTCTCGGCGTGACCGACCTCGGCCAGCTAAGATACGGCTCCGAACACGTGACGGTGACTGCAGACGCGACCGTGGCCGGCTCCATCGGTAGCTTCGGTTTCGATGACGAAGGCGTGCCCGCGCAACGCGACCGCCTCATCACACGCGGCACGCTTACCGGCTTTCTTACGTCGCGCGAGAGCGCTCGCTCTATCTCGCGTACGAGCAACGGCTGCATGCGCGCTGACGGCTGGAATCGCATCCCGCTGATCCGCATGACGACGGTTTCGCTCGAGCCCGGCGACTGGTCGTTCGACGATCTTATGGCCGACACCGACGATGGCCTCTACATGGAGACCAACAACTCCTGGTCAATCGATGACAAACGGCTGAACTTCCAGTTCGCCTGCGAAATCGGGTGGGAAATCAACAACGGGAAGCGTACCCGGATGGTGAAGAACCCGAACTACACCGGCATCACGCCGAAGTTCTGGAACTCGTGCGACGCGGTGTGCTCGCAGGACCACTGGCAGGTCTGGGGGTTGCCCAACTGTGGCAAGGGCGAGCCGGTGCAGATCGCGCACGTCGCCCACGGAGCCTCTCCGGCCCGGTTCCGCGGCGTGAGGGTGGGGGTGGGACGATGAGCAGGCTCACGACCGCGCAGGCACGCGAGCTCGCCGCACGCGTCGTCGCGCTCACGGAAGCGGACGCCGCCGAGGCGCTCGTCACCTCGCACGAGGACTCGCTCACCCGCTTCGCGGAGAACCGCATCCACCAGAATGTCACCGAGGCCGATGCGCGTGTGTCGGTTCGAGCGGTCCTCGGCGACCGGCAGGGCGTGGCCTCGACCAACCGGCTCGACGACGAGTCGCTCTCCGCGTGCTGCGCCGCTGCGGTGACCGCTGCCTCGGCGGCCCCCGCCGACCCGAACTTCCCCGGACTTCCCGCGCCGGAGCCGGTTGACACGCCCGCACGCGCTGCGGCTGCCGCTGGAGAGTTCGGCCCCGACCGCCGCGCGGAGGCGGTGCACGCAATCGTGCAACAGTGTTCTTCGCGGCTCATCAAGGCCGCCGGAGGCGTGGCCTCCACCCTTCAGACGGTCGCCGTCGGCAACTCGCTCGGGGTCGACGTCGGGATGGAGACGACCTCGGTCCGGGCGACGGTGCTTGCGCGCACCGACCGTGGCGGCTCGGGCTGGGCCTCTTACCACGGGCCCGATCCGGCGAAGCTCGCAGCGGACACACTCGGCGACGAGGCCGCGACTCTCGCACAGCGCTCGGAGTACCCCACCGACCTCGAACCGGGCGCATACACAGTGGTGCTTGCGCCTGAGGCCGTCGCCGACATCGTCGACTTCCTCGGCTATCTCGGTTTCTCGACGCGCGCCTTCGAGGAGGGCCGCTCCTTCATGAGCGGGCGCCTCGGTGAGCGCATCATGTCCGAACTCGTGAACATCAGCGACGATGCGCTCGCGCCCGAGGCTTTCGGACTCACCTTCGACTTCGAGGGCATGCCGAAGCGGCGCGTGCCGATCATCGAGAACGGGGTGGCGACGGACGTCGTGACGGACTCATACTGGGGCGCCCGCACCGGACGTGAGAACACCGGGCACGCGCTTCCCGCACCGAACCCTTACGGGCCGATGGCCCTCGACCTGAAGATGGACCCCGGTGACGCGACGATCGACGAGCTCATCGGCTCGGTCGAGCGCGGCGTGTACGTCAGCCGCTTCCACTACGTGAACGTCGAGGACCCGGTCCCAGCCACGCTCACGGGCATGACCCGTGACGGCACGTTTCTCATCGAGGACGGCGCGCTCACCGCGCCGCTCAAGAACCAGCGCTTCACGCAGGGAGCAGTCGCGGCACTGAACGCTGTGAGGGCGGTGACGCGAGAGCGGGCGTTCTTCGACGTGATGCTCGGATCGGTGCTCGTGCCCGGACTGCTGATCGACACCTGGGAGTTCACGGGACAGACCGGCTGACGATCGACGGGGTCCGCCGGGGCGCCTGTGCACAACGACGCGGGTCCCGGCCATGGTCTCATGCCGGGACCCGTCTGAGGAGCGGCCCACCTAGTGGAGGGGCGCCACGGGGGCCGCTTTCAGTCAGGAGTACACCTGTCCTGACATCGGGAGTATCGGCGTGTGGGAAGTCGGACTTGAGGCCTGCCGCAGGCAAAGAGCCCAGCCCACCCGAGAATGTCCGGCTGAACCGCCGACTATCCCGCATATATAACGTGCGGCTTCGGACCTTGCCCCACGCTCGCCTCCTCCGTATACTCGGGTCAATACTCGCACTATACGCATGGTTGTCATGCGTTTTAATTCGGAGGTGCTTCATGAGCCGCATCCACCACGACATCACAGGAGCCATCGGCGGGACTCCCCTCGTCGAGCTCCGCAATCTCGCAGCAGGCCTGCCCGCCCGCGTGGTAGCCAAACTCGAATCCTTCAACCCGATGGGCTCGGTCAAGGACCGCATCGCGCTCGCGATGATCGATGCCGCTGAGCGCGACGGCCTCATCGGTCCCGACACCGAGATCATCGAGCCCACCAGCGGCAACACGGGCATCGGTCTGGCGATGGTCGCAGCGGCCCGCGGACACCGGCTCACACTCGTCATGCCCGAGACGATGAGCGTGGAGCGCCGACAGGTCATGGCCGCGTTCGGCGCCACACTCGTGCTCACTGCGGGGCCTGAGGGCATGAAGGGCGCGATGGCACGAGCCAAGCAACTCGCTGCCGAGAAGCCGGACTCGTTCATCCCCCAGCAGTTCGCGAACCCGGCAAACCCGGAGGTCCACCGCATCACGACCGCCGAGGAGATCTGGGCCGATACCGACGGGGCCGTCGACATCCTCGTCTCAGGCGTGGGCACCGGCGGGACCCTCACCGGGGTCGCGAGCGTTCTCAAGGAGCGCAAGTCCTCATTCCGCGCGGTCGCCGTCGAACCCGCCGAGTCCCCCGTCCTCTCCGGCGGACAGCCGGGGCCGCACCGGATCCAGGGGATTGGCGCGGGATTCGTGCCCGAGGTGCTGGACGTGCACCTGATCGACGAGGTCGTGACCGTGACCGCAGCGGACGCGGCCGAGGCGGCCCGAAGTCTCGCGCGCGACGAGGCCATCTTCGCTGGAATCTCATCGGGTGCCGCCACAGCGGCAGCGCTTCAGGTTGCCGCACGCGAGGAGAATGTCGGCAAGCTGATCGTCGTCGTGCTTCCGGACACCGGTGAGCGCTACCTGTCGACCGGGCTATTCGCTACCGAGACGGCCGAGACCGCCTAGCGGCAGATCATACAGAGGAGTAGCCCGCGATGCGCTTCAACCGTCACCTCAACCAGCCCATACCCGACAAGGCCGATGTCCGCGCCCTTACTCCTAACCCGGCGACGGTCCAGCTGATCGACCGGCTCGAAGACGCGGGCTGCGAGACCGTGTTCGACCGCTTCGCAGCGCAGCAGCCACAGTGCCCCTCGGGGCTGCGCGGTACCTGCTGCCGCATGTGCCAGTGGGGACCGTGCCGCATTTCCGGCAAGGCGCCGCGCGGCGTGTGCGGGCGCGACATGAACCAGGTCGTCATGGCCACTATCGTCCGGCAGCTCGCCGCGGGCATGTCCGCACACGCCCGCCATGCCCACGAGGTCGTGCTCGCACTCAGAGCGACCGCCGAGGGCACGGCAACCATCATGCTCAAGGGGCGAGAGCACGCCCTCGACCTCGCGGATCGGTTCCACATCGATACCGACGGCCTGGGTGATGACGGTGTGGTGCGCGCTGTCGCACAAGCCCTGCTCGATGACATCGGCCGGATGACCGCCGACCCCATGAATACCCTCGAAGCGTTCGCTCCCTCCGACCGCCGAAAGGTCTGGGAGGAACTCGACATCCTTCCACGCTCTGCCGCGTACGAGAGCATGGAGAGCTTGCACATGACGACCCTCGGCGCTTGCTCGGACTGGACCGCGCTCGCCGGCCAGGAGTTGCGCAGCGCACTCGCCTACTGCTACGGCGCGCTCTACACCTCTTCGCTCGCGACCGAGGTGCTCTACGGAGTGCCCACACCCCGGCTCACCGAGGTGAACTACGGCGTGCTCAAGCCCGGACACGTGAACGTCCTTCTGCACGGCCACTCGCCGGTGATGGTCGAGAAGGTCATCGAGAAGGTGCGCTCACCCGAGATCGAGGCACTGGCACGCGAGGCCGGCGCCGAGGGCATCGTGCTGGGCGGCATGTGCTGCACCGGTGACGAGCTACTCGCCCGCTACGGCATCCCTACCGTCACCAACATCATGGGCCAGGAACTCGCGCTCGGGACCGGTGCGGTCGACGCCGTCATCGTCGACATGCAGTGCGTCATCCCCGGGCTCAAGATCGTCGCGGACTGCTTCGGCACCGAGATCATCACTACTTCGATCTCGAACCGCATACCGGGAGCCACTCACATCCCGTTTAATCCTGAGCGCCCGGAGACCCTCGATGCCGATGCCGAGCGCGTAGCCCGTACCGCGGTCGCCGCCTTCGGAGCCCGCGACCGTTCCAAGATCGAGATTCCCGAGCGCGTGACTACCGCGATGGGCGGCTTCGGCTACGAGGCGATCCTTGGGGCGTTCGGCGGCGCAAGCGTGCTCGCCGATGCGGTCCGCGACGGCCGAATCCGCGGCGTCGCGACGGTGGTGGGATGCAACACGCCCAAGGTCGCATACGAGAGCGCACATGTGGGCATCGCGCGGAGGCTGATCGAGGCTGGCGTGCTCGTGACCACGACAGGGTGCGCGTCGCACGCGCTGCTCAACGCGGGCCTGTGCGACCCGGCAGCCGCCGAACTCGCCCCTCCCGGACTTCGCGAGCTGCTCGAGGAGGCCGGCGTGCCTCCGGTGCTTGCGGTGGGCGGCTGTGTCGACAACGTGCGCAGCTTGCGACTGTTCATCGCCATCGCCGGGGAACTCGACCGGCCGCTGGCAGAGCTCCCCTATCTGTTCGTCGGCGCCGAGCCGGGCAACGAGAAGACTGTGGGGCAGGGCGCGACGTTCCTCGTTCACGGGATCAGCGTGCTCTCCGGTTTTCCCGCGCAGATTCCCGTCGCGGTACCCCGCATCGGACCAGATGGCGAACTGCTCGACGGCCGCAACGACATCACCGAGTTCTTCGCGGGAGACGGGCTGCTGAGCTTGGTCGGCGCGAAGATCTACACCGAGACTGACCCCGCATGCGCCGCGCAGACCGGGCTCATGCATCTGCACCGCAAGCGCCAGGCGTTGGGTTGGGGGTGAGCCGCCCGACCGCGACGCTCACATCGGCCCGCATGACCGCCTCCCGACCCGTCCCACACACCCATGCCATCAAGGAGGATCCGCACATGACATCCCGCATCGCGCTCCGCGCCATTGCGCTCGCTGCGCTACTGGCAGTCGCCTTCGTCGTCGCAGGCTGCTCGACGGCTACACCGACCGCGGACGACAACGACATCCCCGCAGCCACCGACCGCCGTGAAGTCATCCGCATCGGCTACCTGCCGATCACGCACTCCGCGCCGCTGCTCGTCGCCGATGCCGACAACGGTGGTGTAATCGACGGGGTGGCCCTCGAACTCGTGCCGTTCGCATCGTGGCCTGAACTCACCGAGGCGCTCAACTCCGGCTCCATCGACGGGGCGGTCACCATGCTCGAGATCGCGCTCGCCGCGGTCGAGAAGGGTCTTGACCAGCGACTCGTCACGCTTACGCACCGCAACGGCGATGCCTTCGTCGTCCGCAACGACATCGGCTCGGTCGCCGAACTCGCCGGTGAGCGCTTCGCCATCCCACACCGCCTGTCCGGCCACAACATCCTCTTCCTGCGGGCGCTAGCCGATGCCGGGCTTTCCGCAGACGAGGTCGAGTGGATCGAGATGCCTCCACCCGACATGCCCGCCGCGCTCGGACGCGGTGAGATCGCCGGCTACATCGTGGCCGAACCATTCGGCGCACGAGCGGTCGCCGAGGGCTTCGGCTACGACCTTTACCGCTCCGAGGATCTCTGGCCGGACTGGCTGTGCTGCGGACTGGTCGTGACCGGCTCGTTTGCCGACGAGGACCCCGAGACCGTCAGTGCGCTCGTCGCCGCCCTGACCGAGGCGGGTGAGCGCATCGACGCCGACCGTGAGGCAGCCGCCGAGACGGCGGCGACCTACACGCAGTACGGGCCCGAGCTCTGGCTCGCCTCGTTCGAACTCGGCATCGAGTACCGTGACTTCACGCCTACGCTGGCCGAACTCGACGAGCTGCGCGAGGCCCTGATCGATCTCGACCTGATCGAGGGTTCGGTGCCCGCAGATGTCTTCTACGATGATTCGTTCGCGGTGGACGCGACCCCGTGACACGCACGGCCCGCATACTCCTGCCACTCGCTGCCACCGCCCTCCTCGTGACCGCGTGGCACGTGGCCGCTACTCGTGTCGGGTCGACGCTGCTGTTCCCGCCACCCGGTTCGGTGGTCCTCGGTGCGGTGGAGACCGCGGCTGGGGGCCGTCTGTTCGGCCATATCGTCGCAAGCTTGCAGCGTTTCGCCATCGGCTACCTCGGCGGCATAGCCATCGGAGTACCCCTTGGCCTGCTGCTCGGCTTGAGCGTGCATGCTAGAAGCGCATTCGACCCGATTATCCAGGTGCTGCGTCCGATCTCGCCGATCGCATGGTTCCCGCTCTTCACGCTGTGGTTCGGCATCGGAGAGCTGCCTGCGATTGCAATCGTGTTCACCGCCGCCGTCTATCCGGTGATACTGACCACCACCAGCGCCGTCCGGGAAGTCGATCCCCTCTACCTCAAGGTCGCGCGAACCTTCGGTGATTCGCGAGCTGGCACCGTGGCTCGTATCATCCTCCCGGCGTCCCTGCCCGGAATTGCCGTGGGACTTCGCATCGCGGTCGGCACGAGCTGGGTGTTCATCGTGGCGGGCGAGATGCTCGGCGTCACCAACGGGCTCGGCTACCTCATTATCGATGCCCGCAACTCGCTTCGCACCGATCTCGTGCTCGTGGCCATAGTGATCATCGGGGCACTGGGACTGGGCATCGACCGGGCACTCCGCCTCGCCGAGGCGCGCGTACGCCGCCACTGGGGAGGTGCGGCGTGAGTGCCCGCCCCGGCATCCGGTTCGATTCGGTCACGAAGCTGTTCGGCACGAGCAGCGGCCAGGCCCATCGCGCGGTGCATGATGTGACACTCTCCGTGGCAGACGGCGAGTTCGTCTGCCTCGTGGGACCGAGCGGATGCGGCAAGTCGACGCTGCTCGCGATAGCAGGCGGATTCGAGCAGCCTACCTCGGGCCGGGTCTTGATTGGCGAGACCGAGATCACCGACCCGGGGACCGGCGCAGTGACCGTCTTCCAGGACTACGGGCTGTTCCCCTGGCGCACCGTTCGCGACAACGTCGAGTACGGACTGCAGGTGAGGGGAGTCCCGCCGGCCGAACGGCGTGCACGGGCACTAGCCGAGCTGGACGCGGTCGGTCTCGGCGCATTCGCCGAATGGCATCCGCACGAACTCTCGGGCGGCATGCGCCAGCGTGTCAGCATCGCCCGCGCGCTCGCGGTCGACCCGGCCGTACTACTGATGGACGAACCGTTCGGCGCCGTCGACGCAATCAACCGTGCGCGGATGCAGGAGGAGCTCGAGCGGCTCTGGTGCGAACACGAGCGCACCGTGCTCTTCGTCACCCACGATGTCGACGAGGCGATCTATCTCGCCGACCGAATCGTGCTCATGACACCCGGTCCGGGACGCATCGCCGAGCAGATAGACGTCACCTTCTCCCGGCCGCGAGTGCGCGGTTCGGGGGAGTTCTTCGCGCTGCGCTCCCGCATCCTCGAGACGCTGCACCTGGCGGGTACCGAGTCGCGCACCGAGTTCGAGATCTGAGAAGAATCGCCGGGGGCCGCGGGCAGCGTCTACTGCTGCTGAGCCTCGATCATCTCTTTGACCTTCATAAGGCGCGTGAGGTTGCTGCGCTCCGCCTCGTCGAGCTTCATCCCGATGTCGCGGATGGTCTCGTCGAGCTGGGGGATGAGCACGTACTCGAGCGCGTTCACGCGCCGACGAGTCCGCTCGATCTCGGCAGCGAGCAGCTCGATGGCCTTCTCGCGCTCGGCCAGCTCGATGAGGCGCGGCGCGAGGCTGGCAAGCCCGTCGAGCGCCGAGTCGAGCACGATCGGAGTGGTCACGAGCGAGTACCCACCGGGAGCGGGAAGCTCGCCGAGGGTGAACTGCGGGATCCGCACGCTCATGACGTTGCGCTCGCCCACCTCGAGGAGGTCTTCGGGTGTGCCACTCGCCAGCGCTGCTGCGAGCGATGCGCTCCCCGACTCGGCACGCGCGATCGCGAACGTCCCGTACGCGGCGAAGAGCTCGCGCTCGACCGAGCTGCGCATCTTGCGGCTCTCGCCGATGCGGGCGAGGAACTCCTTCATGAGCTCGTCGAGCTTGTCTTTGAGTAGCTTGTGTCCGCGCTGAGCCACCTGACGGCGCCGACGCAGTTTGAGCAGCTCCATGCGGTTCGGATTCACGCGCAGCGCCGGCACGCTAGCTCACCCACTTCCAGAACGCGAACGCGACGACGGCGATGACCACGGCCACGTTGATCGCGCGCAGGACGCGCACGGCGGGAGACGTCCGCACGCCGAAGTCGGCGAGCGCCCGCGCGCCCACGATCTGCAGCGCCACGAGGGCGACGAGCAGCGCCCCGACCGCTATCCACATGACGGTCGTCACGGTGCAGCGGTGACCTCCTCGGCGTCAGCAGTCTCTTCGGCAGTCTCAGCGCCACCCGGCAGGTAGCGCTCGATGTACTCGTCCTTGATGCGCTTGAGCTCGGTGCGGGGCAGGAGCGTCATGAGCTCCCAACCGATCGCGAGCGTCTCCTCGATCGAGCGGTCCTCGTGCTCGCCCTGCCGGATGAAGCGGTCCTCGAACGCATCGGCAAAGGCGGAGAACGCCTTGTCTGCGTCGGAGAGGGCCGCCTCGCCGAGGATTAGCGCGAGCTCCTTGGCCTGGATGCCGCGTGCGTAAGCGCCGAAGAGCTGGTTGGAAAGGTCGGCGTGGTCCTCACGCGTCTTCTCCGGCCCGATGCCCTTCTGCTTGAGGCGCGAGAGGCTCGGCAGCACCGCGACCGGCGGGTAGATGCCGCGCCGGTGAAGGGCGCGATCGAGGATGATCTGGCCCTCGGTGATGTAGCCGGTGAGGTCGGGAATGGGGTGCGTCTTGTCGTCCTCGGGCATCGTCAGGATGGGAATCTGCGTAATCGACCCCGCCCTGCCCTGCACGCGCCCCGCGCGCTCGTAGATGGTGGCGAGGTCGGTGTAGAGGTAGCCCGGGAAGCCGCGGCGTCCGGGGACCTCCTTGCGAGCCGCCGAGACCTCGCGCAGCGCCTCGCAATAGTAGGTCATGTCGGTGAGCACGACGACGACGTGCATGTCGCAGTCGAACGCGAGGTACTCGGCCGCGGTGAGCGCCATGCGAGGGGTCGCGATGCGCTCGACTGCTGGGTCGTCGGCGAGATTGAGGAAGAGCACGGCTCGCTCGATGGCGGCGGTCTGCCGGAGCTCGGTCATGAAGAAGTCGGCGTCCTCGAAGGTGATGCCCATGGCGGCGAAGACGACCGCGAAGTCGCCTGCACCACCGCCGATGACCTGGGCCTGGCGTGCGATCTGAGCCGCAAGCTGGTTGTGCGGCAAGCCGGAGCCCGAGAAGATCGGCAGCTTCTGGCCGCGCACGAGGGGGTTCAGGCCGTCGATGCTCGACACGCCGGTCTGGATGAAGTCGTCGGGGAAGTCGCGTGCGGTCGGGTTGATTGAGGAGCCGTGGATCGAGCGCTGCACGTCGGGCAGGATCTCCGGTCCGCCATCCATCGGTCGCCCGAGTCCGTCGAAGACGCGCCCGAGCATATCGCGCGACACGCCGAGTGTGAGTCCCCGGCCTAGGAAGCGCACCTTGGTCTGGCTCGGGTTCGCGCCGCGGGTCCCTTCGAACGCCTGCACGAGTGCGACGTCCTCGTTTACCTCGAGCACGTTGCCGAGGCTAACCGTGCCGTCCGGGAACTCGAGCTCGACGAGTTCGCCGTAGGTCACATCCGAGACGTTCTCGACGAGCAGCAGCGGCCCGACGATGTCGCGGGTTGTCATGTACTCGCGCTCCACCTACACCTCACCCGCCTCTCCGCCATCGGCGACCAACTGTGTCTCTATGTCCGATTCTATCTGGCTGAAGACGTCGGTCTCCTCGGTCGTGTACTTCGCCCTCGCAATACGTTCCCGGACCGGTGCGTCAAAGATCTCCTTGAGCGGCGCGCCCTCGGCCTGCGCCTGGAGCGCCTTTTCGTGGAAGAGAAGGATCACCCTGAGCAGGCGGTCCTGCGTGACGAGCGAGGTGAACTGGTCGTCGTCACGGAACGCGTTCTGCTGCAAGAAGTCCTCACGGATCGACTTCGCCGTCTCCATGATGATCTGCTCTTCGGGCGAGAGCGCCTCCACGCCCACGAGGCGGGAAATCTCGGCGAGTTCGCTCTCGCGCTGGAGGAGCTCCATGCACTTGTCGCGCCGCGCTCGGTACTCGTCGCTCACCGCTTCACGCCAGTAGGGCGTGATCTTGTCGAGGTAGAGCGAGTAGGAGACGAGCCAGTTGATCGCCGGGAAGTGCCGCTCGTAGGCGAGCCGGTCCTCGAGCGCCCAGAAGACCTTCACGACGCGCAACGTGTTCTGCACCACCGGCTCGGAGAGGTCGCCGCCGGGAGGCGAGACCGAACCGACGACCGAAACCGAGCCCTGCCGCTCCTCGGCATCCGCTTCGAGCGGCCCGCCGAGCGTGGCGACCTTGCCGGCACGCTCGTAGAACGCGGCGAGTCTCGTGCCCAGGTAGGCCGGGAAGCCCTCTTCGCCCGGCATCTCTTCGAGGCGGCCGGAGATCTCGCGCATGGCCTCTGCCCAGCGCGACGTCGAATCGGCCTGGAGCACGACGTTGTAGCCCATGTCACGGAAGAACTCGGCCATCGTGATGCCTGTGTACACGCTCGCCTCGCGCGCGGCCACCGGCATGTTCGAGGTGTTGGCCACGAGCACCGTGCGTCGCATGAGCGGCTGGCCCGAGTACGGGTCGGTGAGCTCGGGGAACTCCATGAGCACGTCGGTCATCTCGTTGCCGCGCTCGCCGCAGCCGATGAAGACGACCACCTCGGCGTTAGACCACTTGGCAATCTGGTGCTGCGCGACGGTCTTGCCCGCGCCGAACGGCCCGGGAATGCACGCCGCACCACCCTTGAGCAACGGGAAGAACGTGTCGATGACGCGAGTGCCGGTCACGAGGGGCTCGGCGAGGGAGAGTTTGCGCCGGTAGGGGCGCGGGATGCGCACCGGCCACGTCTGCATGAGCTTGAGTGCATGCTCGGTGTCATCGTCGGCCACGAGCGTGCCGAGCGTTTCCTCGACGGTGTAGGTGCCCGAGCCGATCTCACCGATGCGGCCGTCGATGCCCGGTGGCACCATGATGCGCAACGCGATGACCTCGTTCTCCTGAACGATGCCGATGACGTCGCCGCCTTCGACGCGGTCGCCCGCATCGACCGTCGCGCGGAAGGTCCAGCGCGCCTCTCGGTCGAGACCGGGAGCGCTCACGCCGCGGGCGAGAAAGGCTCCTGACTGCACCTTGAGCGCGTCGAGCGGGCGCTGGACGCCGTCGTAGACCGCGCCCATCATGCCCGGGCCGAGTTCCACCGAGAGCGGCGCGCCTGTGGAGACGACGACGTCTCCCGGGCCGAGGCCCTCGGTCTCCTCGTAAACCTGGATCGAGGCACGGTCGCCGCGCATCTCGATGATCTCACCCATCAGGCCTTCGTCGCCCACGCGCACCAGGTCGTACATGCGGGAGCGCGCGAGTCCCTCGGCCACGACCAAGGGACCTGCAACCTTCACGATCCTTCCCTGTTCGAGTTCAGCCATCTACTCGTCCTCTTCTCGGATGAGAACCGTCGTTCCAAGGGCCTTCTCGATGGCCCGGGCCAGCTTCTTCTCTCCGACTCCACCCTGGGTTCCCGCGCCCGGGATGACGGTCACGGCCGGTAGCGCTTCGTCGGCGACCTCGGCGACCAGATCCTCGATCTCCGCATAAGCCGGCTCGGTGATGAAGACCACCCCGTACTCACCACCTGCGAGCTGCTGCCACACTCCTCGTGCCTCGGCAGGCGACTCGAGGGCGAAGACCGCGAACCCGAGCGGGCGGAACCCCGCCACGCTCGAGCTGTCTCCCACCACAGCAACTTTCGCCTCACGCATCTCAAGACACATCCCTGACACGCTCGCGCAACCGTTCCACCGGGACCTGCGAGAACGTGCCGATGATGATGGTGCGCAACGCGGTCACCTCGGCACGTCGAGCAAGCACGTAGCTCACGACCGGATCCGGTCCGATCGAGGTCCGGCGGTGCGCACGGATCTCGCGCGCAACGAGGGCGTCGAGAGCCACATCGAGGCGTGCCGGATCGGCTATCGCCTCGGGATCGGCCAGGCTGAGAGAGCGCGACGTGGAGAGGCGGTTCACTCCCTCTTCGAACGGCAGCCGGTAGTACGCCACGAACGTCGACGCTGGAATCACACCACCCGGCACGAGCGCGCGCTCGATGTCGGCCACTGGAAGCTCGCGCACACGCCCGCGCACGAACGCGCGAACGTTGCCGAGATCGGCCTCGAGCGCCACGAGATGCTGCACGAACTCGCTCTTCGACTCGTTCGCGATCGTGGAGAGCGAAGCGAACATCTCCTTGTCGACCGCCGCGTCGATCATCTCGGGAGGCACGGTGTCGTCGTCGCCAGAAAGCGTCAGCTTGATGCGCGCCTCGGCCTCACGTACGCCCGACGGCAACCGCTCGGCAGCCCCGCCGAAGACCTCGGGCGAGACACTCCCGAGCGGGGTGAGCAATCCGTCGATCTCCATCCCGAGCGCCTCCGCCTTGAGCCGTGCCTTGAGATTCTCGAAGTCATGCCGAGTCCGGAAGTAGGCGACGATGGGGTCGGGAAGGTTCGCGTGCTCGAGAAAGTCCTCGTAGAGTTCGACGAGAGACGCGTCGAGGGCGCGCTCGACGTCATCCGGCGTGGCTGTTCCCTCGAGGTGGTCGGCGTACACGGTGTCGGCGAGGATGCGCCGCTGGCGGTCGTAGTCGCGTGCATCCAACAGGCGCTCGAAGGTCGTGTGACCGAGCAGGCGCCCCTCAAGCACGCGCACCCGGCCCACCGCGAACCCGTATCTGACCGGGTCGGCTATGGCGCGAATCCGCGTCACGTCGCCTCCTCGTCGTCATGACCGGTGTCATCCGCCAGCTCCGCGGGTCCGATCCCAACGCTGTCAGCCCCGAACAACTTCTCGGACACGAGCGCGACCAGGCGCTCGCGACGCGAGTACACGAGCGCACGCGCGGAAACCTCGACCTTGACCCGGTCTCCCTCGATGAGGACTCCATTGCCGATGGCGGCAGTGGTGCCGCGCACCTGCACGTCGACACTAGCAGCCGAGAGCGCCGGGGCGATCGAAGGCCCGAGCCGCCCGTGGTCCTCATGCCCGATGGAAAGCGCCTCGCCGGCCCGCGCGACTGACTTGACCTTGCGCGCGATGAACGCCGCGTACTCCTCGGCGGGCAGCGATGCAAGATGGTCGGCGACCCTGCCGAGGACCCGCTCGACCAGCTGTCGCTTGGAGGCCAGGGCGTTGTCGCGCGCGGTGAGGCGTGCTACCGCGAGTTTTGCGCCATGAGCTGCCTCGGCGTCGGCCGTCGCCCGTGCGAGAACCGTCTCGGCATGGGCTTTCGCGCGCTCCTCCGCCTCCGCGCGGACAGCGGCCGCCGCCTCCTCGGCTTCCCGAAGAATCGCCGCCGCCTCGACCGTCGCGTCCTCCTCGATGCGCTGCAGTATGTCAGCGAGAGCCACGGTCGCCTACCCGGTGGTGACGTAAAGCATCATGATGATCGTCACGATCAGCGAGAAGACCGCATATGTCTCCACCAGCGCCGGGAAGATGAGCGCCCGGCCTGCGTCCTCGTCGCGACGTGCCACCATGCCTGCTGCGCCCACCGCGGTCGCGCCCTGATAGATGCCCGACACCATGCAGACGAACGCCACCGGCAGACAGGCGAAGAACACTCGCAGGCCCTCGTGGGCGGTGATGTCGACGGCGCCCTCGAAGACGCCGAAGAAGATGAACACCAGCAGCGCGGTGATGAAGCCGTAGATGCCTTGCGTGCCGGGCATGGCCGCGAGCGGCAGGATACGTCCGAACTTGTCCGGATCCTCCGTCACGACACCGGTGGCCGCGTTGCTGACGAGCGTGATGCCGATCGCGGAGCCTATGCCGCCTCCTGTCGCCGCCACCGCCGCTCCCAGATACGCCCAGTCGATGCCGGACATCGCCATGATGGTCTCGTTCACGACCGTACTCCTCCCTCCGATTCACCCTTCACCGGGTGCAGAACCACCGACTTCGTGCGCAGAGCGAGTGGCGCGAACGGACGCCCGCCACCCTCGTAGAACTTGCTGAAGAACTCGACGAACTGCAGACGTGTGGGGTGCACGAACGCTCCGAGCAACGCTATCACGACGTTGAACGTATGGCCGACCACGAGGATGAGCACCGCGGCGAGGAGCCCGACCCCGAACGGTATCTCCGACGTGAGCGCCGCGAGCCGGTTCATGGTGTCTCCGACGAGCAGACTCGCGAGTCCGAGTGCCGCCAACCGGGTGTAGGAGAGGAAGTCGGACGCATATCCCACCATCCCGTACAGGCCGAGCAGCCCCTTTCCGACACCGACCAGCGCCTGGACCGGCGAGCGGTCGATGAACAACCGCTCGAGGATCCTGCCCTTGAAGAGCACCGCCAGGCCGATCGCGGCGGGAAGAAGCCAGCCGATGGTCGCCGGGAAGGCGACTGCGAGGCCCACCGCGATGAACAGGGCGATCGTGGTGAGGTCCTCGGACAGAGCGCCTGCGATGTCGCCTGCCCGCCAGCGCTGGTACGCGCTGGTGATCACGCCGAGCGACACGTGCACGACACCGAGTGCCACGGAGACGATGAGCAGCGTCATGACCTCATCGAGCGGATCGATGAGCGGCGTGTAACGCAAGAACGCCGGGAGCGCCTCTGCCGAGAGGGCGAAGTAGCTACGGGTCGCGATCCCCACGAGCATCGCTGCCACGCTGCCGAACATGAGCAGGTCCATGAACTTCTGCACGCCGGGGGCGACGTCGAGGCGGTGCTTGATGAGCCAAGCGGCAAGGCCGAGCATGAGCCCGTATCCGACATCCCCGATGCACATGCCGAAGAACAGGAAGAAGAAGCCCGCCAGCAGCGGGGTCGGATCGATTCCTCCGTAACGCGGGCGGCCGTAGAGATCGGTAAGCACCTCGAACGGCCGGAGGAGAGCCGGGTTGCGAAGCGTCACTGGCACAGGCTCATCGCGAGCGGCTTCCTCGAATGTCAGGTCGACATCGGTCCCGACCGAGGCAAGCATCGTCACCAAGTTCTCTCGATGGTCTTCGGGAATCCAGCCGCTGATGACGAAGGTGCGCTCCGTGCCGGCGAAACCGGACCTGATCTCCTCGGCATCCAGCTGTGAGAGCAGGGACTGGACGAGCGCGACGGTCCGGAGGTACTCCCCGCCGTCAGCGAGCTCGCGTGCCCGGTCCTCGATTTCGGCCTGCTCCGCCTCAAGCTCTGCGATGCGCGCGATCGCCCTCGAACGCTCCTCGGCCGGGTAGTCCGCAAGTCCGGGGAAGCTCACCTCGATGAACTCCGTGAGCGTGAGCGTCGACGTCACGTCCTCCAGCGAGTCCTTGTGCGCCATGACGACCCACGCCTGCCGCTGCGCCGATTCACCGACCTCCGCGACCGAGACGTCGGTGACGGTCTCCCGTAGCGTCTGGCGGATCCCCTCGGATGCCGAGAGCGGCACAGTGCCGGTGAAGAGCGTAACGTGCTCGGTGCCCTGCCACTGCGATATCTGCAGACGCAGACTCTCCCACGGTGCGAGATCGTGTACCAGGTGAGCCAGCCGCGTGCGCTCGCGATCGATCACGCCCAGTCTCTCGGCCATCGTGTCACACTCGGTGCAGAGTCCGGCGACAGAGACCTCTGCCAGACGCTCGAACTCATCGAGGGACAGATGGGCCTTCTCCGAGATGAACGTCGAGAACGAGTTCTCGGGCCGGCGGAAGCGCCCGAGGAAATCCCGCACGAACGATACGCGTGCGATCTTCTCTTCGAGTTCGTTCAGGCGCTCCTGATCAGGCTCGAGAGCGGCCACTTCATCGAGGGGCAGTTCGTGGATCGTCACCTCGACGACGCCAGCCCGTTGGATCAGACGCACCGTCTCGTCGAGCATGCCGTTGTGGCCGATAACGCGGACCTTGAGCATGCGGGCAACGGCCACGATCGCTCACCGGTCCAGTTCGTCGAGCGCGGTTTGAAGGGCCATCTCCAGGCGCGTTTCGGCGACTCTCAGGAAGTCTGCGAGTTCGCTCTCGGAAGCAGCGGCCAACCGTGCGGCCTCCGCCTCGGCCTCGCGAAGCATCGATGCGGTGAGCGAAGCGGCCTCCTCGGCCGCCTCCCGCTGCGCCGCGGTCATGATCATCTCGGCGTCGGCAGCAGCCTCGATCCGCATCTCCCGGGCCCGGATGCGAGCGTCCGCGACGGCATGCCGCGCACGCTCCTCGGCATGCAATATCTCCTCGAGCTTCTCCATGCGACCTCAGGTTTCCTCGGCCCGTCAAAGGATGATGGCGATTGTAGCATTTACACGCGCGCATGCGTACGCGTCGACGCCTCACTTGTGGTGGGGGTATGCGTGCTATACTGACCGCCGACATGCAGCCGTGGTGTCACCCTTCGCCATGCCACAGGAAACCCCTTCACCTCTCCTCCACACCCCGCGGTCGGCCAGGCGTGCACAGAGACGCCGTCGAACCCGTCGGATGCGTAACGCCATCCTGGCGGTGCTCGCACTTGCAGCGCTGGTCACAAGTGGTGTTTTTTTCGCGCGCGTCGCCCTGCCTTCGCGCGCCGGGGCCACTATTCCGGGAACGCCGCCCGTCGCCGCAGAAACGACCGTCACACTCGCTCCTGTAGCCGAACCCGTCGAGCCCCCTGCTCCGAGCCTTCCCGCCACGCTCACCGTCGCCGCTGTGGGAGACATGCACTTCGACCGCCGCGTCAAAGAGCTCATCGAGCGTGAGGGTGGCCTGGCTCCCTTGAAGTACGTCGCTGACCGGCTGTCCGCCGTAGACATCGCGGTCGGGAACCTCGAGAGCCCGCTTTCTAACGGCGGCACACCGTGGCCGAACAAGGACGTGCACTTCCGGGGCGACCCCCGCGGCATCGAGGGGCTCAGGGCAAGCGACTTCACCTTCCTCTCACTCGCGAACAACCACATCCTCGACTACGGCACCGAGGCGCTGGTGGACACGGTGTCCGCGCTCGACCTGGCCGGCATCGGGTACGCTGGAGCGGGCATCGACCGCGCTGCCGCATGGAAGCCGGCGGTGGCCACCTACGGCGACACGACCGTGGCGTTCCTCTCCTTTAGCCACATCCTCCCGGCGGGCTTCATCGCGACCGACAGCAAAGCGGGGCTCGCACCGGGCCGTACCGATATGAGCGCGGTCACCGAGGCCATCCGCACCGCCAAGGAGGAGCACGACTACGTGCTCGTCTCTTTCCACTGGGGCGTTGAGTACGTCGATGATGCCAACGCCGATCAGGTGCGCGACGCCCGCGCCGCGATTGACGCGGGTGCCGACATGGTGCTCTCGCACCACCCCCACGTGATCCAGGGGATTGAGTTCTACAACGACGGCTTCATCGCGTACTCGCTCGGCGACTTCGTCTTCGACCACTACTCTCGCAAGACCGGTGAGGCGTTCATCCTCGAGGCCGACCTCGGACCGCACGGAATCGCGAACGTGCGGGCGGCGCCCGTCTACCTCTACAGCATCGGCCAGCCGAGGATCGTGACCGGCTCGGAGGCCACCGACATCCTCGAGCGCCTCAAGCGAATCTCGGGGCCCCACGGGACCTCGGTAGTCATCGACGACGATGTCGGGCAGGTGCTCCCGTGACACACGGCGTGCGCACACCCGGCTGTGAGTGTCACGACGCCGTGCCGGCCGGGGACGATCGGGTGGGCCCGGCCACCCGCAATGCCGCATGCGCGTCACGCCGAGCTCGCCAGAAGGCCGCGCGCGAACGGGCCCGGCGCCAACGGCGCGCGCTGATGCTCGCCGCCCTCGCGATCACGGTATTCGTCGTCGGATGGCGGGCGGTCGTACCCGGCGATATCTCCGCGCTGACCGGTCTGTCGTCTCCGTCGACCAATCCATCGGTCCTGCCGGCTTCCGCCGGGCAAAGCGAGCCCGAGGGCCCTGCGACACCCCTCTTCGCGACCTACCGCAGTCTCCAGCTCCACCTGGTCGTGGCCGAGCAGGATCTGACCGAACTCGCATTCCACCAGGCTGCCCGCCCCAACGCACTGCCAATGGAGTCGCTCCTGCCCGATGCCGACCCCGCTCTTGCCGACCACAAGCGAGGCACCGGCCGGGTGGTTCCGAATCGCGATCCTGACGCCGCCGAGCCCGCCATCCTCGGCGGCGAGGTCATCCGCATGTGGCGCGCGAGCCGCAGCGGCCCCCCGAATACCGCCGTTGATGTCGGAGCGCTCGCCGGCGCGCCGGTCTTCGCACCGGTGACCGGGACAGTGATCGAGGTCAAGCTCTACCAGCTCTACGGCGCCCACGAGGATCTCGAGATTCACATCCAGCCGACCGGATGGCCCGAGATCGACCTGATCATCATCCACGTCACAGATCCCACCGTGCACGCAGGAGACCTGGTGGTGGGTGGAATCACGCGTATCGCCTCGGTCCGGCTGCTCTCGGACCGCGTGAACCACCAGCTCGCCGACTACACGCCCGACTCGGGCGATCACATCCACATGCAGCTCAACCGGGTCGAGAAGCCGGGAACTACGGAGTCGGCGGGCGAGTCGTAGGGCGCATCATCCGCCGGCGCGGCGCACGAATCCCCGGAAGCGGCGGTCGAACTCGTAGCGCACGAGCCTGACCTTGCGCCCACACGCGCCGCACTCGAGATCGATGTCCATGCCCACACGCGTCACCACCCACTCGTTCGTGCCGCACGGGTGCGGCTTCTTGAGGCGAACCACGTCGCCGAGGGCTATCGGGGTAATCGGTACGGCCACGCGTTCCTCCTCGGCTGACCCGCTCCACATCCGCACGAAAGACAACGATACGCGGTATATGCGAGTATAGCCGCACACGCCAGCGACCCGAAGGGAGCGACCCATGCGCACTCCGGCCATCCTCTCGGTCCTCGGCGAGGACCGTGTGGGCCTCGTCGCTACCATCTCGCGCGTCCTCGCTGACGCCGGCGCCAACATCGAAGACATCCGGCAGACCATCATCGGCGGCATGTTCTCGATGACGATGCTCGTCACCGTCGACGAGGACGCCACACCCTTTGACGAGCTGCAGGCGCGCCTCATCGCTGCTGGCGAGGAGATCGGCGTCCAGGTCACCTTCCAGCGCGAGGACGTCTTCCGCTTCATGCACCGCATATGACGCCCGCCCGGACGGGAGCGAGGACGCCATGCTGAACATCTCCCCGGAGGAGGTCGTCGAGACCCTGCTGATGATCACCCAGCAGAACCTCGACATCCGCACCGTCACGCTCGGGCTCTCGCTCGAGCACTGCGCCGACGAAGACCTCGAGACCATGTCGAAGAAGGTCTACGAGGCGGTCGTGGAGCGCGCAGAGCGCCTCGTGCCGGTCTGTGAGGCCATCAGCCGCGAGTACGGCATCCCGATCGTCAACAAGCGCATCGCGATCACGCCGATGGCGCACCTGGCATCGGCGTGCCGTGACGCCGACGTGACGCCGCTCGCCGAGGCGCTTGACCGCGCGGCGTGCGAAATCGGCGTCGACTTCGCGGGCGGTTTCTCGGCGCTCGTGCACAAGGGCACCGGCGACGGCGACGCCCGGCTCATCGCCTCGATCCCGCACGCGCTCTCGGCGACCGAACGGGTCTGCGCCTCGGTCAACGTGGCATCAACCCGCGCGGGCATCAACATGGACGCCGTCCTGCGAATGGCCGAAGTCATCAAGGAGACCGCAGAGCGGACCGCCGATCGCGACTCGTTCGGCTGCGGCAAGCTTGTGGTCTTCAGCAACATGGTGGAGGACAACCCCTTCATGGCGGGTGCGATGCACGGCGCCGGAGAGCCCGACGTAGTCGTCAACGTCGGCATCTCGGGTCCGGGCGTGGTACGCGCGGTTGTTTCCGCGCTGCCGGAGGATGCCGATCTGACCGCCGTCGCCGAGGCCATCAAGGCCACAGCGTTTAAGATCACGCGGGCCGGCGAGCTCATCGCACGCGAGGCCGCACGCAGGCTCGGAGTCGAGATGGGCATCGTCGACCTCTCGCTCGCGCCGACCCCTGCCGAGGGCGACAGTGTTGCCGCCATCATCGAGGCCATCGGCGTTGAGCGGTGCGGCGGGCCGGGCACGACCATGGCACTCGCGCTCCTCAACGACGCCGTCAAGAAGGGTGGCGCGATGGGCACCTCGAGCATCGGCGGGCTCTCGGGCGCGTTCATTCCGGTCTCCGAGGACGCAGGGATGGTACGCGCGGTCGAAGACGGTGCGCTGACACTCGAGAAGCTCGAGGCGATGACGAGCGTGTGCTCGGTGGGCCTCGACATGATCGTCATCCCCGGCGACACGCCGGTGGAGACCCTCGCAGCGGTCATAGCGGATGCCTGCGCGATCGGCGTCATCAACAACAAGACCACCGCCACCCGCCTCATACCGGCCGCGGGCAAGTCCGTGGGCGACACGGTCGAGTACGGGGGGCTGTTCGGCGCAGCACCGGTGATGTCGGTGAACGGCTGGGCCGGAACCCGACTCATTCGGCGTGGCGGACGCTTCCCCGCACCGCTCGGCAGCCTGAGGAACTAATGTCCGGTCTCACCGGATCAGATGCCAACGGCCTCCCGGAAGGTACGCACCTGGCGGCGCGCGACTGGGATGTGGGTCTCATCGCGGTCCGAAGCGACCACAACGTAAGCTCCGTCGACGCGCAGGATCTCGTGGACCTTGTTGAGGTTGACCATGTAGCTGCGGTGAATCCGCGCGAACGACTCCTTGCCGAGCTTCTCCTCGAGTTCACCGAGGGTGAAATCCATGAGGTACTGGTTCTCGTACGTGTGCGCGTAGGTGGACTTGTTGCGGGCCGACAGGAACACGATGTCATCGATGGAGAGCAGGATCGTCCGTCCGCCCTTGCGAACCGCGAGCTTGCGGAAGCCAGCGTCCGCCGAGCGCGAGATCTGACCTATCATCTTCCGCCGGCCGAGCGCGAGGCTCTCGACGCGCGCCGAAAGCTCGAGGATGTTGAAGGGTTTGGTGACGTACTGCTGCACTCCCTGTTTGAAGGCAAGGATCTTGGCAAGATCCTGGGTCTTAGCGGTGAGCATGATGACCGGGACGTCGGCGGTCTCGGGGTTGTCACGGATTTCCATGAGTGCCATCCAGCCATCGACCTTCGGCATCATAATGTCGAGGACGACGATGTCGATGTCCTCTTCGCCAAGGATCTCGATCGCCTCGGCGCCGTCGCCCGCCGAGAAGACACGCATTCCGTCGGCCTCAAAACCCATGCGGATCATCTCGACGACCGCGGCGTCGTCGTCCACCACCAGCACACTTACGCTGTCGTTCACCGGTACGCCCCTCAAGTCCACAATCCGGTCGGGCAGTCACCCGTAGAGAGAATACCGCCTGTCGGCGGTCTACCACCGATTGTACCCGAGATTGTACCCTTCAGACCTCGATGGCGCGGTCGGCCAGCCAGCGATCCATCGCACGGGCGGCCTTCTTGCCCGCGCCCATCGCGAGGATGACAGTCGCCGCGCCGGTGACGATGTCGCCACCCGCGAACACGCCCGGAAGGTTCGTCGCGCCCTCGTCATCGGTGAGCACGTACCCGCGGCTCGAGCGCTCGAGATCGGGCGCCGCCTGGGCGAGAAGCGGATTCGCGCGGGTCCCAACGGCGACGATCACGATGTCACACTCAATCTCGAACTCGCTGTCCATTACGCACACCGGAGCGCGGCGACCGCTCTCGTCGGGCTCACCGAGCTCCATGCGCGTAGCCACGAGCCCGGTCACGAACCCATCGCGCCCGACGATCTCAGACGGCGCGCAGAGCATCTTGAACTTCACGCCCTCCTCGCGCGCGTGATGGACCTCGTCGCGCCGCGCCGGCATCTCGTCCTCGGTGCGCCGATAGACGAGGAAGACCTCCTCGGCGCCGAGCCTGAGGGCTGTGCGAGCCGAGTCCATCGCGACGTTGCCACCGCCGATGACGGCCACCTTGCGCCCGCGGGCGACCGGCGTGTCTGCCTTCGGGAACTCGTATGCTCGCATGAGGTTCACGCGCGTGAGGAACTCGTTAGCGGAGTAGACGCCGTTGAGGTTCTCGCCCGGCACGCCGAGGAAGACCGGGAGCCCGGCGCCCGAGCCGATGAAGACCGCGTCGTGGCCCTCCTCGTTCATGAGCTCGTCGAGCGTGTAGGTGGCGCCGATGACCGCGTCGGTCACGATCTCCACGCCCATCTCCGTGAGCATGAAGATCTCGGACTCGACGATTGCCTTGGGCAGGCGAAACTCGGGGATGCCGTAGGTGAGCACGCCGCCCGGGGCATGGAGCGACTCGAAGATGGTGACCGCGTGACCGAGACGAGCCAGCTCACCGGCGCACGCCAGGCCAGCCGGACCGGAGCCCACGACCGCGCAGCGAAACCCGCTTGGCGGGGCGATCTCGGGCACGCAGCGCTTATCGAGCTCGCAGGCTAGATCGTAGTCGCCGAGCCAGCGCTCGAGGCGGCCGATTGCGACCGGCTCGCCCTTCTTCGCGAGCACGCACGCGATCTCGCACTGGTCCTCCTGCGGGCAGACGCGGCCGCACATCGCCGGCAGGGCGTTGCGCTCCTTGAGCACCGCCACGCCCTTCTCGTAGTCACCCTCGATGATGTGGCCGACGAACGCCTTGATGTCGATGTTGACCGGGCACCCCTCGATGCACGTCGCGTTGCGGCACTGCAGGCACCGCATGGCCTCGGCGCGTGCGAGCTCCTCCGTGTAGCCGAGCGCGACCTCGTCGAAGTCTCCGGCGCGCTCGCGCGCGTCACGCTCGGGCATGGCCGTACGGGGGGCTCGCGAGGGACGATGACGCGGCTTCGCCTCGACAGGATCGGGCTCTACAGATCGCATGAGCACCCCCTCGAGTACTCGGCGTCGGCGGCACGTTCGTCATCGACGTAAACCCGCTGTCGGCTCATGAGCTCCTCGAAGTCGACCTCCCAGCCGTCGAAGTCCGGGCCGTCGACGCAGCCGAAGCGTGTCACCCCGCCCACGCTCACCCGGCATGAGCCGCACATCCCGGTACCGTCCACCATGATCGGGTTGAGCGAGACTGTGCACGGAACGCCGTGCTCTTTGGCGGTGGCCGCGCAGAACTTCATCATGATCGCCGGGCCTATCGCCATCGCGTGGTCGATCTCACCGGCCTCGGCAAGACGCTTGAGCGGCGCCGTCACCAGCCCCTTCTCGCCGACCGAGCCGTCGTCGGTCACGATCAGCAGACGTTCGAGCGGCAAGGCCTCGAACTCCTCGCGCAAGATGAGCAGGTCTTCGTTGCGCGCGCCGAGGACCACCGTCACCGGGTTGCCGGCGGCTGCCATCGCGCGCGCCACCGGGTAGGCGACTGCCGCCCCCACACCGCCGCCGATAATCGCGATGCGGCCAAGATCCTCGACATGGGTCGGCACGCCGAGCGGCCCCACCACATCGGCGATGGTATCCCCGACCTCGAAGTGAGAGATCTCGTGGGTGGTCTTGCCCACCCGCATGAAGATGAAGCGGATCCAGCCCTCCTCGGCAGACCAGTCCGAGAACGTGAAGGGCACACGTTCGCCATTCTCAGTCGTCCGGATGATGAAGAACTGCCCGGCGCGAATCTTGCGGGCGACACGGGGAGCAAGCACGCCCATTTCGAACACGGCCTCGGAAAGCTGCCGCTTGTCTATTATCTCGAACATCTGACCTCCAATGGAGCGCCGCACCGGTCGGCTACGTATCGCACAAGTATACTAGTTGCCGACCGTCCGTCATCCCGCCGAGGAGAGACCGTGCGACGCTTGCTCCGACGACATGCCACCGCGCTCGGCGCGCTGCTTGCCGCGGTCTTGCTCCTTGCCTCGTGCTCGAGGGCGCCCGAGCCGATGCGCGAGAGCCGCGAGGCGCTGGGTACGGTCGTCGCAATCACCGCGTACGGCCCCGACGAGGAGGCGATGCGCGCGTCAGCCGACGCTGCCTACGCCGCGATGGATGCGGTCGAGGCGGAGCTCGACGCGCACGATCCTGGCTCGGAGATCGGTCGCATCAATGCGGCGGAAGACCCATCGCTCGTCGCGCTTCCCCTGCGTGCGAGGGCCGTGCTCGACGCCGTCCGCGACCTCGAGGTGCGGGAGTGGTTCTCGCCGCAGCTCTGGGCGGCGACCGATGCCTGGGCCTTCGAGGAGGGCGGGCGCGTCCCGGCCCCTGCAGACCTCGAAGCGGCGCTCGCAGATCCCCGGTGGGACTTCGGCGGCGCGGCCAAGGGACTCGCACTCCACGAGGCCGCCACCGCGCTGCGGGCAGACGGCACCGTGGGCGCGGCGCTCCTGTCCTCGGGCAGCACCACGCTCGCGTTCGGAGAGAAGCCCGACGGTGAGCCATGGCGCATCGGCATCGAGGACCCGCGCGACACCCAAGCGGTCATCGCCACCGTGGAAGCGACCGGCGACATCACCGTCTCGACCTCCGGCGACTACCAGCGCTACTTCGAGCGCGACGGCGTGCGCTATCACCACATCCTCGACCCCGCGACCGGCCTGCCCGCGCGCGGACTGCGCTCGCTCACCGTGGTCGGCGACATCCCGGGGCTCGACTCCGACATCCTCTCGACGGCGCTCTTCGTGGCCGGGCCCGACGCGGCCGTCGCCTACGCCGAAGAGTACGGGCTCGGCCTGGTGCTCGTAGACGACGGGGGCCGGACACGGATCGTGCCCGGCCCTGAAGGGGCGTCGTGGAGGATAGCCGAAACGGGTTCCTAGTCCTGCGTCGTCGGTCTACTCGCCGATGAAGCCCTTGACCAGGCCGTAGATAATCGGCATCTCGTAGTACTTGCCCTGGAAAGCTTTGATCGCGCCGAGAATCTGGAAAACGAAGAGGACAATCCCCACAATCCATCCGATGATCGGGATCATCCAGGAGATCATCACTGCGACACCCAGGGCGAGCGCCTGGACAGCGTGGAACTTGACGAACTTCTCCTCTTTGTACGGGTCGATCAGTATCGCGATCAGGGCAACTATCCAGACGATATACCCTACCGCGACGAGAAGCTTGCTCGTATCACTCGCAGGGTCCGGCCGGTCTCCCGACGCAGACGGTGCGGGCGGCATCGGGGGCGTGGGCGGGGGCCCAGGAGTTCCAGTGGTTTCATCCATGGTCGTTCCCCTCTCCTTCTGTGTCGGGCCGGCTTCCGGCCTCTTAGTTTGAACTATACCCCTCTGTGCTGGTAGTATCGATTTCGACCTGCGCCTTCCGGGGCGAACTGCCGATATACAACCTAACACCGCCCACCGGAGGTACTACAGCAATGCATCGCAGCCGCGCATATCTCGCGTTCATTCTCTCAGTCGTCTTCCTGCTCTCCGCGGTGACTCTCGCACCAGGTGCCACGCGTGAGGAGATCGAGGCGTCGCGCCAGCGCGCCGAGCAGGCCCGC
Source organism: Coriobacteriia bacterium (assembly GCA_014859265.1). GTDB lineage: Bacteria > Actinomycetota > Coriobacteriia > Anaerosomatales > SLCP01 > SKKZ01. The sequence continues at coordinate 37,695 of JACUUN010000001.1, read as the reverse complement.
GAGGCCGCCAAGACCGCCGAGACGCGCGCCGCGGAGCTGCGCGAAGAGACGAAGGTCATCGACGAGAAGATCCGCGACCTCGGCGGCCAGATTCGCGAGCTCGACCCGCAGATCGCCGAGGCCACAGCCCGCACCCAGCGGCTGCTCAGCGAGGTTCACGACCTTGAGGCGAAGATCGCCGACAAGGAAGCCGAGATCGCCGAGACCGAAGCGGAGTACGAGTTCCAGCAGGGGCTCCTCAACGAGCGGATGACCGCCTCGTACAAGCAGGGCACGCTGTTCTACCTCGACCTCCTGCTCGACTCGAAGACCATCAACGACCTCATCACACGCACCACGCTCGTCCAGCGTGTCATCAGCTCGAACAACGACATGGCCGTCCAGCTAATACACACCGGCAAGCAGCTGGAGACAGCGCGTGGCGGTCTGGAGCGCGCGCTCCAGACCGCGTCGGCGAAGCGAGCCGAGGCCGCGGCGGTCGAGAAGAACCTGCGCTCGCTGCGATCGCAGCGGCAGGCGGCCATCAACGGCCAGCAGGCCGCACAGAACGAGAAGACCGCACTCATGCAGGCGAGCGAAGCCGATGCCGAACGCTGGAAGGCGCAGGCCGAGGAGGAGGAGGCCGCAGCACGGCGCATGGAAGCCGAGTTGCGCGCGGCAGCATCACGGGGTTCCGGGCAGTACCACGGCGGCATCATGGCCTGGCCGGTGCCCGGCGGCACACTCTCCTCGGCGTACGGCTGGAGGATGCATCCGATCTTCAAGACGCGGCGGTTCCATCACGGAATCGACATCAGCCGGGGTGGCGGGACGATCGTCGCTGCCGGTGACGGCAGCGTGATCCGCGCCGAGTACGGCTGGAACGGCGGATACGGCAACATCATCGTCATCGATCACGGCGACGGCCTCACCACCCTGTATGCGCATATCCTCGACGGAGGCATCCAGGTCTCCAAGGGGCAGCACGTCACGAAAGGCCAGGCCATCGCACTCGTCGGATCGACCGGATACTCGACCGGTCCACACCTGCACTTCGAAGTGCGCATCAACGGGTCGTCGACCGATCCGATCGCGTACCTGCGCTGATCGCGGGGCGCATCTGCGGCACCGGCCCACACGCGCTCACTCGCGGGTGTTGAACTCGTTCATCGCCGAATCGACTCCATGCTCGATGATGTGCAGCACGGCCCGCTCTCCGAGCAGCACGGCCTCGCCCATCTTCTCGGCCGCCACGCGTCCCATGGGCTCGAGCACGTAGTCGGCGGGGTCCTGCCTTCCTGGGGGGCGGCCCGCCCCGATCCTCACCCTCAGATAGTCGCCGCTGCCGAGCCGCTGATGAAGCGAGCGCAGCCCGTTGTGCCCACCGTGGCCGCCGCCGTTCCTCACGCGGACCGTGCCCTCCGGCAGGTCGATGTCGTCGTGCACCACGATCAAGCGCTCGAGCGGCACCTCGTAGTGCTCGACGAGGCGGCTAACCGCGTTGCCGGAGACGTTCATGAACGACTGGGGCTTGGCGAGCACCACCTCGGAATCACCGAAGCGAACCGCAGCGGTCCTGGCGCCGCTCTCGTCCTTCCAGTAGGTGGCGCATAGTCCTTCCGCGAGGTGGTCGACCACCATGAAGCCCGCGTTGTGACGGGTGATCTCGTAGCGCGGGCCCGGGTTGCCCAGGCCCGCCACCAGATACGCCATGCGGCCCTAGGCCTCCTCGGAAGCCTCCTCTGCAGGAGCCTCCTCGCCGATGACCTCGGGCTCGGTGACCTCTGCCTCGAGCTCCTCCTCGACTGGCTCCACCGTCGGGACCGTGACCGAACAGACGACGCCTTCGGGATCGTCGGTGATCTCGACGCCCTCGGGTGCGGTCAGGTCGGCGACGGTGATGGCGTGACCGAGCTCGAGCTCGGAGATGTCGACATCGAGTGCCTCGGGCAGGTCGGCGGGGAGCGCCTCGACCATGAGTTCACGCATGCTGTGCATGAGCACGCCGCCAGCCTTCACGCCGGGGGACTCGCCCACGAAGTGGAACGACACGGTCGCTTGCAGCTTCTGGTCCATGCGGATAGCAAGGAAGTCGACGTGCAGGATCGTGCCCTTGACCGGGCTGTGCTGAACCTCTCGGATCACGGCGTTTACCGTCTTCTTCTCGCCTTCGACTGCGAGCGAGACGAGCGTCGAGCCGGCCCCGTGGTGGGACATCATGAGCTCGAAGTCGTGACGGTCGAGCGCAAGGGAGATGGTGTCGCGTCCGGGTCCGTAAAGGACCGCGGGAATCTCACCCGATCCGGCGAGCCGACGGTTCGTCTTGCCCGTGGTCTCGCGAAGGCGTGCGGCGATGGCGGCGGATTCCGTCATGTGGTCCGTTCTCCTTTCGAATGCCGTCGTCCGGTGGTTCCGGTCACGGCCGTCAGAGCTGGAAGTCCGGATCGAACAGCTCAGACACTGACTCGTCGTTGTACACGTTCTGGATAGCGCGCGCGAACAGCGGCGCAACGCTCAGTACTCGTATCTTGCCGCCGCGCTTGTCGACGGGAACAGGCAGTGTGTTCGTCACCACTACCTCCAGGATCTCCGATGACTCGATGCGCTCGTACGCCGGAGGCGAGAAGATGCCGTGTGTCGCCGTGACGTAGACGGACTTCGCGCCGTTCTGCATGAGGCTCTTCGCGCCCTCGGTCACCGAGCCGGCAGTGTCGATCATGTCGTCGATCACGATGCAGGCGCGCCCCTCGACCTCGCCGATGACATGCGTGATCTCGGCGACGTTGTGGTCCGGACGGCCCTTGTGCATGATCGCCAGGCTCGCCCCGCACATGTCGGCGAACTTCTTGGCGACCTTCACGCGGCCGACGTCCGGCGACACGATGCAGATGTTCTCGAGATTCATGCTCTCGAAGTAGTCGGCGAGGATGGGCAGCGCCGTCAGATGGTTGACGGGCTGGTCGAAGAAGCCCTGTATCTGGCCCTGATGCAGGTCCATCGCGATGACCTTGTCGATGCCGGCTGTGATCATGAGGTCGGCCACCAGTTTGGCGGTGATGGGCTCGCGCGCAGCGGACTTCTTGTCCTGGCGAGCATAGCCGTAGTGGCTCACAACCGCGGTGATGCTGCGCGCCGAGGCACGCTTGGCAGCATCGACCATGATGAGCATCTCCATGATCGAATCGTTGACCGGCGCACACGCCGACTGGATCAGGAACACGTCGGCGCCGCGAACGCTCTCGAGATAGCGCACGTAGATCTCGCTGTTCGCGAACTTCGAGATCTTCACGTTGCCGAGCTCGATGCCGAGATGCTTCGCCACGTCCTCCGCGAGCTCGCGGTTGGACGTGCCGCTGAACACCATCATGCGCCTGCCGGTTTCGCTCATCACTCGCCTTCCCGCTCAGTCTGCCCGTCCTTTGGGGCACCGCCGCCTGCGCGGCGCCGCACAGCCCACCCTTCGATCTCGCGCTGGTCGGAACGCTCGATCGCGAGCGATCCCGGCTTCACGTCGCGCGATATGGCGCTCGCTGCGGCGGTCACCGCGCCGGCGCCGATCCGTATAGGGGCAACCAGCATGGTATCAGAGCCGATGAACGCGCCGTCTTCTATCACCGTTTCGTGCTTCCGGAAGCCATCGTAGTTGCACGTGATGCTCCCCGCGCCCACGTTCACGTCGGCACCGATCGTCGCATCGCCGATGTAGGAGAGGTGGGGCACTTTTGAACCTTCCCCCACCTTGGAATTCTTTATCTCGACACACGTCCCGGCTTTTGCCTTGCGGCCGAGGACCACGCCGGGCCGCAGGTAGGCGACGGGCCCCACCGTAGCGCCGGGACCGACCTCGGACCCGATGACGATCGACGAGTCGACGCTGGCGCTATCGGCAACCACCGAGTCGATTACCCGCGTATCCGGGCCGAGCGTGACGCCGGCACCGATGTGCGTCTCACCCATCAGGAACGTCATCGGCAGGATCTCGGTGTCCCGCCCGATTTCCACGCGGGGGCCGATCCACACGAGATTCGGGTCGGTCATCGTGACGCCGGCGAGCATGTGGCGCTCGTTCATACGGTGCTGCAGAATCTTCGTCGCCTCGGCGAGCTGCACGCGCGAGTTAACGCCGAGTGTCTCGAGCGGGTCGTCGACGGCGATCGCAATCACGCCCAATCCCTCAGCAACGAAGAGCGACACCATGTCGGTGAGGTAGAACTCGCCCTGCGCGTTGTCGGTATGGAGCCGATCGACGTGGGCGAAGAGCGCTGCCGCATCGAAGCAGTACGTCCCGGTATTCACCTCGTCGATGGCGCACTGTGCATGCGTGCAATCGTTCTGCTCGACGATGGCACAAACGCCTCCGTCACTGTCACGGACGATCCGCCCGTACCCGGTCGGGTCGCCGAGGTGCGCCGTGAGCACCCCGACCGCCGCACCGGACTCCTCGCGGGCCGCTACGAGCGCGGCGATCGTCTCGGCGCGAATGAGCGGGGAGTCACCCGAGAGCACGAGCAGCGAGCCCGAGTCGTCAAGCACCTCTCGGGCGCACATGACCGCGTGACCTGTACCCAGCTGGCGGTCCTGGCGCACGCACTCGACGCCGCTGAGCAGCCGCTCGACCGCCTCGGCCCCGTGTCCCGTCACAGCTACCACGCGATCGCATCCCGCCTCGCGGGCCGCGTCCACCACGTAGTTCACCATCGGGACGCCGAGGATAGAGTGGGCGACCTTCGGGAGGTCGGACTTCATGCGGGTACCCTCGCCGGCTGCGAGAACAAGTGCGGTCGCGCCCATGGTGCGCTCCTTTAAGCGTCGGGGTTCTCGGGCTCGGTAACCCAGGTCGCGTGTCTGATGGCTGGGGCGGTAGGATTCGAACCTACGGATGGCGGATCCAAAGTCCGCTGCCTTGCCGCTTGGCTACGCCCCAGAGCACACCGAAGTGTAGGTAAGGGCCGCGCCGCCGGTCAAATCGCCCAACCCCACCGGGAGCGCTAGCCGTCCTCACTCGCTCCGGCTGTCGCGAATGCCTCGATACCACCGTCAGCCTCGAACTGCTCGAGAACGGCCTCCTGCAGGCGCTCGCGCGCCTCGGCGTTGATGGGGTGGCAGATATCGCGGAACTCCCCGTTGGGAAGCTTGCGCGAAGGCATGGCGACGAAGATTCCCTTGTCTCCGTTCACCACCCTCAAATCGTGGATCACGAATGCGTTGTCGATGACGATGCTCGCAATCGCGCACACCTTGTTCATGGACACGGGACGCAGTGCCACCTTCGTGATCTCCATCGGTCCCCCCAGATTGCACGTTCTCCGATTGTGTGCCCAGCCAGGCCGTCCGCCCCCACGGACCGTCCGTTCTCATTATCGTTATTCCCTTCCCGAAGCCTCGTTCCTGCCTTGGATACGCGAGTACAAAACACGTTCGGCGACGATAACGTCGACCGGCTTGTCCACGTCCGCGCCGATCGAGGCCTCGCTGGTGTAGACCGCAGCGCCACGGCCCCCGATGAGTTCGCCGAGCTTGGCCTCCACCTCGGCGACGGTGAGCCTACCGAGCACGAGGCGCACCACGAAGCGCACGCCGATGACGCGGGCCATTGCGAGCGGGTTCTTGCGGGTGGCAAAGATGCGTCCCCCGATCTCGCGGTTGCGATCCAGAAGCAGCGGGTCGATGAGCATCATGTTGCCGCCGGTGACCTTGCCATCCACAAGCCGCACGAACGTGCGCTCGCTGCCGGGATACTGCTCGAGCATGTCGGCCTCCCGGATGAGCGGGTAGGTCGCATCGGCGCCGGTCGCCAGACTGTCGCGAACGAATCCGTCGATGGCCTCGGGCGTGAGCGCGGGGATGTCCCCGGTGACGAGAAGAACCGGCCGATCGGCGCGAAACGCCCCCGCACCCGCGATGATGTTGTCGATGAACGATCCGTTCGAAACCACCAGCTTGCCCGCGCGGTCGACCCACGCGCCGAGGTTCTCGGCGGTCGGCACCACGACGGCTACCTCCTGGACCATCTCGGCGGCGTTGAGCGCGTCGAGAACCCACTCCACCATCGGCTTGCCGGCGATCGGCAGCAGCCCCTTGAAGCGACACGCGGGGTCGAGCACCGCGCCGTCACCTCCTGCGAGCACCACAGCGTCGACCATCACTCACGCACCTTCCGTCACAGTGACGCCGACAGAAACGGCCGTCGCGGCCACGCTCCACAGACCGCGCCCAGCGGCCGCCGAGACCACCTTGCCCGCATCGTCGGCCGAAGCGCACACCCCGAAGACCGCCGACCCGCTGCCCGCCATCGCGACGCCGAGCACGCCCGGCGCCCCTCGAAGGAATGCTAGCGCGTCGGCGACCTCCGGCACCAGTCCCGTCGACGCCCCGGTCATGTTGTTGTAGAGCGCTGAGGCGACCCGGACCGGGTCACCAGCCTCGCACGCCGCCACCATGGCGGCCGAACCGGGAGCCTCCTGCTCTGGCAGCCGGTCGAACGCGGCGTAGGCCGCGCCCGTCTGAACGGGAATCGGCGGTCTGACTATGGCAAGATTCAGCGGGGGCGTGGGCAACGTGCGGGCGAGCACGTCACCTCGCCCGGTGAGTAGGGCCGTCCCCTTGCCGAGAAAGAACGGAACGTCGGCGCCGAGACCGGCTGCGACTTCATGCAGCAGCGGGGTCGACACGGTCCCCAATCCCCAGCGGTGAGCGAGGCCCACCAGCACCGCGGCGGCGTCGGTGCTCGCACCGCCGAGCCCGGCCTGTGCGGGAATGCGCTTCGAGATACTGATCGCCACCGCCGGTTCGCGACCCATCGCCTGCCCCAAAGCCTTCGCGGCCCGGTAGGCAAGGTTCTCCCCGGAAGGCAGGCCGAGATCGGGGTCGGTCGTGACCGACAGGACCGGAGCCGTCTCGAGCACCACCTCGTCGGCGAGCGAGACGGCCTGCAACACCGTCTCGACGTCATGGTAGCCGTTCACGCGCCGTCCGCCGACGGCGAGATAGAGGTTCACCTTTGCGGCCGCACGGACAACCGTGCGGCCTTCAGATTCCCGAGACACGACCCCTCCAACACTAAGGCGCGGAGCACAAAAGGCTCCGCGCCATCAGGTCGTACGCGATGCGTCGGGTGACTAGTTGAGCCACGGGAGCAGGTTCTCCCCGCTCTCACAGTGGCTGAGTTCGACCGTTCCCGTCAGCACGTCGACGTAGCTGTAGGAGACGCGCGCCGTACGGTCCCGCTTCTCCTCGACCCTTACCACGAAAAGACTCGGATGTGTCTGTTCGAGGATCCCCTCGCGCTCCAGAATCTTAGAGCGCCCCATATTGGCCTTCAGGCGCATCCGGGTCCCCATGAGACCCTCAAGGTCGGTGCGTATGCGCCCGACGATCTCGGTCTGACGTGCTACATCCATACAATATGCCTCCTTCTCTACTAACCCAATAGCATAACGCAGGAGGCCCAAAAACTCAAGGTAGAAGGCCATATCGAAGAGCTGCCTCTCCGAGCCGCAAAAACTCAGGTATCGTCAACATTTCCGCCCGTCTGCCCCCGTCGAGCCCTGCCGAGGAGAGCACAGCATCGATAACATCGGACGGCACCCCGAGCGTGAATCGGATCGAATTGCGCAGCGTCTTGCGGCGCTGTGCGAACGCGGCGTCGGCCATGCACGCGGCCGCCTCCACGTACTCCGAGGGGGCCGGAACACCTATGCGCTCGAGCCTCAACACCGCAGATTCAACGCGAGGCGGAGGAAGGAAGCAACCCGGCGAGACGTTGAAGCGTCCGGCCGAACACGCGTGTAGGTTGAGTTTGACGGTGTAGGCACCGTACGCCTTGCACCCGGGCGACGCCGACATGCGGTCCGCGACCTCCGATTGCACCATCACAACCGCGAACCGCAGTGACGGCAGCACCTCGAAGAAGCGCAGCACGACCGTGGCGGCGACGGCATACGGCAGGTTCGCAACAAGCGCCGCCGGAGGCCCAAGTGGTGTCACGAGTTCTGTCGGAGAGACGCTCACCGCGTCCGCATGTACGACACTGAGCCGATCGCACCCAGCCGTGGTATCAGCGAGGATCTCAAGCAGGCGCTCATCACGCTCCACCGCGACGACGGTGCCGGCCGCCTCGCAGAGCGCGACGGTGAGCGTGCCGATGCCCGGCCCGATCTCGAGCACGGGCTCATCGCCGCGAAGGTCCGCGAGCGCGAGGATTCTACCGACTACGTTGTCGTCGACGAGGAAGTGCTGGCCGAGCGACTTGCGGGTCTGGATGTCGTGGGCACGCAGGACCGCGATCGTAGCGCCCGGGGTGGCAAGCCGCGAGTGGGCCACAGGCTCCTCCTCGCTTACGGCAGGATGGTGATGGTGACGGTGCGGCGGCCCCAGGCAAGGGCCTCCGCGCGCGTGTCGAAGCACAGATCGATCTTGTTCCCGGTGATCGCCCCGCCGGTGTCTGCGGCCACGGCATTGCCGTAACCGGGGATGTACACACGCGTGCCGAGCGGGATGACCGAGGGGTCGACGGCGATGACGCCGTGTGCGGCTACCGCTCCGGTCGCCGTGCGCCCGCTCACTCCGGGATCCTGCGAGGAGTAGCCGGTCGACGTCACCGTGAGCCGCGTGCCACCGCGCGGGGGCTCGGACTCCGCGGCGCGCTCGCGCGACACCACGACCGGCCCGCTCGAGCGTTTCGTGCCAACGAGCACGACCTCGTCAATCGGCTCGACAAGTACCTGCTCGACCGTGAGTGTCCGGACGCCCTCGACGCCGCCGGTCACGAGCACCCGGTAGACGTTGAGCGCGATGCCCGGCTCGCCGTGCCGCTTGATGACCCGGGAGCCCTGCGGGAGCGTGGCATCGTTCTCCGTGATCACCTCGAAGGGAATCGCGACCTGCCCCTCCACCACGCGGACGAACACGTCGGTCGCCTCGATGACCAGGTCCGGCGTCAGGGGCGCGTCAAGGGCCGGGATGACCGAGATTCCGCGGCCGGGGTCGAGACCGGCGGCCACCAACGCATCGGCGACGGTGCTCCCGACCACATTGAGCCGGATCGCCTCGCCGGAGAGGCGGAGCATCACAGGGATGGCGTGACGTATGACGACGGTCATCCCGTCCGCGACACGAACGTCAGGCGGGGGGGTGACGACATCGGCAGCGCCGACAGCGACGTCGGCCTGCTCGAGCAGGGTTCCGACGGTGTCGGCCTGGGTCTTCACATAGCGGGAATCACCGTCGACGACGAGGGTGACGCCCTTCTGTGCCCACACGAATCCGGTGACGCTAAAGACTATGACAAGTACTGGGACAAGAGCTGCGATGAGGTAGTGGTGACGAAGGAATCGTGCCGGACGAGCCGGCGCATCTCCCATGCGAACCTTCCGTGGGACTCGGTCTCGGTCAGAAAAGAAGCGAACTTTGATTGTAGCCAAGCGGCAGGGTGCGGGCAAACGCCGAGGTGGCCACGGAACGGACCTACTCGGAGCTCCCGCGAGAGCGCGCGGCCTCCCCGATCACGGTCCCGATCTCGGTCGCCCGGACGAGTTCCGTGGGGTACCCGAGTATGTCTCCGGCGGCGTCGGGACCCTCCACGCGAAGCTCCGCAGCATAGTCGACGCCGAGAACCGCGAAGACGCTCTTCGTCGTGTCGACGGCGGCGCGGAAGCCGAACGGGTCCCCGCCGCCACGCACCACGAGCAGCGCCCCGGGCCGTCTGACGGGGCGCGGGTAGCCGAGCCGGTGCACGCGCGCCCAGTACGGCTGCAGGCGGTCGTAGAGGACCTTGAGGACCGCGGGCACTGTCGCGAAGTAGACGGGACTCGCGACGATGATCGCGTCAGCGGCGTCAATGCGGCGGCTGACGTCAGCCATCCCATCGGCGATCACGCACTCCCCCGTGCGCGAGCACGTATTGCATCCTCGGCACGGCTGTATGCCGGCTTCGGACGCAACGAGGACGTCGGGCTCGCCGCCGGCCTCACGGACGCCCTCCACACAGGCCTCGAGAAGCCGCTCGCTGTTTCCCCGGCGGCGCGGGGAGCCGGCGATGCAGAGGATCCGGGGTGCGCGCCCGCCGTTCACGTGCGATCCACCCTCTCATCAAAGAGGGTGCGGGCGTTAGCGTAGAGCGCACCGGCCACTACAGCCGGTTCCTCGGAGCGGGAGGCTACGACGACCGCGGCGGTGAGCGTCACCCACGCGGGTTCGTTGCGCCGCCCCCGGTACGGCTCGGGAGCGAGGAACGGGCAGTCTGTCTCCACCAGGATGCGATCGAGGGGAATCGCAGCCGCGGCCTCGCGAATCGATCCGCCCTTCTTGAACGTGGTCGGCCCCGCGAACGACACGTGGCAGCCCATCTCAACGAAGCGCAGCGCGAGCGGAGCGTCCTCGGTGAAGCAATGGATGACGCAGCCGGCCGCGGGAACGCCCTCCTCGGCGAGGATGGCTGCACCCTCCTCGTGAGCTTCGCGCAGGTGCACGACCACCGGCAGGCCAAGGTCGCTGGCGATGGCCAGCGAGGCACGGAAGGCCCGGCGCTGATCGTCGCGGGGCGAGTGGCCGTAGTGGAAGTCCAGGCCCGCCTCACCGATGGCGCACACGCGCGGATCCCGGGCGAGCTCGCGCAGGCGCTCCTCGGCCGCAAAGTCGAAGGCGCTCGCATTGTGCGGGTGGCACCCAACGATGATGCGCACGACGGGCGACGGGACCATGATCTCCGGAAGAGAAGCCAGCTGCTCGAAGGCCTCATACTCCCACGACTCCAGCTGCTCGAAGGTGCGCTCGGCATCCTCGGTCACGTCGGCAACGGCGGCGATGTAGCCCACTCCGGCGAGCGCCGCCCGCGCCAGCGCGGCGCCGGGGTCGTCGAGCATGTCCAGGTGTGCGTGCGTGTCCGCGACTTGCCCGATCGACGGCAGTTCGACTGGTCGGTCGTCGCCCATGTGCCCTCCTTGGTACGGCGCCCCGCCGTCTACTCGTTCTCGTAGATGCGCGGGAAGAGCGGCTCGCCCTTGGTGACGGTATTGCCAGCGGGAAGCTGACCCCACGCCGCAGCAGCCGTGATGTCGGTGACCTCGTGGATGTCGCCAAGACCGAGCCGACACCAGACCTCGGCGCTCGTGAGCGGCATGACCGGAGCGCAGAAGAGTGCGGCGATGCGCACCGCCTCGAGCGCGTTGAAGAGCACCGCATCGAGGCGAGAACGTGTCTCCTCGGCCTTCGCGAGGTTCCAGGGGGCCGCACCCTCGATGTAGCCGTTCACGTACTTGATAAGCGCCCACGCGGCCTCAAGGGCCGCACCGTAGTCGAGATCGGCCATCGCGGCCTCGTAGCGCTGCGGAAGCGCCTCCGCGATGGCGCGCAAGGTACCGTCGGCCTCGGTCGCAAGGCCTCCGGGGAGCGCAGGCACGGCACCGCCGAGGTACTTCTCGGTCATGTTGAAGAGCCTGGAGCACAGGTTGCCCCAGTCGTTGGCGAGATCGCCGTTATAGCGCTGGACCATCGACTCCATCGAGATGGAGCCATCTTCGCCGAAGCGCACGTCGCGCAGGAAGTAATACCGGTAGGCGTCCACACCGAAGCGCTCGACGAGCGATGCGGGCGTCTGGGCGTTGCCCTTCGACTTGCTCATCTTCTCGCCTTTGGTGAGCAGGAAGCCGTGCGCATACACGCACTCGGGCACCTCGAGGCCGGCGGCCATGAGCATCGCCGGCCAGATCACGCAGTGGAAGCGGATGATGTCCTTGCCGACGAAGTGGTACTGGGCGGGCCAGCGGCGCTCGAACTCGGCGGCCTTCGCCGGGTCACCGTAGCCGATGGCGGTAATGTAGTTGAGCAGGGCATCGATCCACACGTAGGTGACGTGGCCCTCGCCGAAGGGCAGGGGCACGCCCCACGTGAACGTGGTCCGCGAGACGGAGAGATCCTTCAGCCCACCTTTCACGAAGGAGACGACCTCGTTGGAGCGAGTCTCGGGCCGGATGAAGGACCGCCCTTCGGCGGCGCGGGTCTCGTAAAGCTCCAGAAGCCGGTCGCCGAACTCCGAGAGCTTGAAGAACCAATTATCTTCCTTGATGAAGGTGGCGTCACGCCCGCAGGAGGGGCACTCGTGCTCGTTGACCTGGTCGTCGGAGAAGTAGGTCTCACACGGGACGCAGTACCAACCCTCGTAGTGGCCCTGGTAGAGATAGCCGCGATCGTAGAGCTCGGTCCAGAACGCCTGCACGCCGCGCTTGTGACGCACCTCGGTCGTACGGATGAAGTCGTCGTTGGAAACGGCGAGCATCCCCCACGCCTCTGTGAACGCGGGCGCGATTGAATCGACCCACTCCTGCGGCGTGACGCCTGCCTCCTCGGCGGCCCGCGCCACCTTCTGGCCGTGCTCGTCCAGACCGGTGAGAAAGTGCACGTCGTGACCGGTCATGCGACGGTAGCGCGCAAGCGCATCCGCGGCAAGCGTCGTATACGCCGTTCCCAGATGCGGAACGGAGTTCACGTAGTAGATCGGGGTGGTGAGGTAGAAGGACGAATCGCTCATCTGTTTAGGACTCCCGTAGTTGGGTAATCTTGGAAGAGAACCGGTTCCCTCGGAGACACCACCTGATTCTAACCAAACCGGACGCCGAGTGAGCGGAAGAACCGAATCACCGGAAGCTGGGGGGCACCATGAACGATACGGGTATCGTCCGGCGGGTCGACGACCTGGGTCGGATTGTGATTCCGATGGAACTGCGGCGCACCCTCGGTATCCACGTCAAAGACCCGATGGCCATCATGGTCGATGGCGAGCGCATCATACTCCAGAAGCACACCGACGTCTGCGCGATCTGCGGCAGCCCCGACGACATCGTCGAGATCAAAGAGCGCCCCATCTGCGGAGATTGCATCCGCACCATCAAGCAGAGGTAGCGGGGCCCTCGTCCCGCCCGTAGGTCCCATGTGCGATGCGGTAGACGTCGTTGCGCGGCACGCCGAGGTCGGCAGCCACCTGCCTGACCGCCGTCGAGCGCGACATGCCTCCTGCCTCAAACTCCTGTAGGCGCTGCCGTACCGCTTCCGGGTCAATCGGCTTGCGGCCGCTTCCCCGTGGTGGTGGCCCCACGAGCAGAACGACCTCGCCCTTGAGCCCGCGGCCCGCGAGCTCGGCCGCCAGCACCTCGACCGGCCCGCGCGCGACCTCCTCGTACACCTTGGTGAGCTCGCGCGCCATAGCGGCCTCGCGTCCTGGAAGCACCACGGCGATCGTCTCGAGCGTAGCGGCCGCCCTGCGCGGCGACTCGTAGAAGACGAGCGTGGCGTCGAGGTCGGCGAGCGACTCGAGCCGCGACCGGCGCTCCCCTGACTTGCGCGGCAGAAAACCGCCGAAGTAGAACGCGTGCGTCGGCAACCCGCTCGCCACGAGCGCCGTGACGATAGCCGAGGGACCCGGCAAGACCTCGACCGGGACACCGGCCGCTCGGCAGGCGTCGACGAGGTGCGCCCCCGGGTCGGAGACGCCGGGCGTCCCGGCGTCGGACACGAGCGCCACGTGGGCGCCTGCCGTTATGCGCTTCACGAGCGCGGGCGTGCGCCGCTCGAGGTTGTGTGCGTGGTACGGCTCGAGCGGCGTCCCGATACCATGCCGGGCGAGCAGCCTGCGGGTGATGCGGGTGTCCTCGGCCGCGATGAGATCGGCCTCCCGGAGCGCGTCGAGCACGCGCAGCGTCACATCGCCCAGGTTGCCGATGGGCGTGGCGCACACCGAGAGGCGTCCGGCGGACATCCCCTACTCCCGGTCCTCCGGCGTGCGTGGCGGGGCGGGCGGTGCCGCGGGCGGTGCGACCGGAGGCGGCTCGACCGGAGCAGCGGGTGGTGCGGGGGCTACCGGAGGCGCTGGAGCGGCTGGAGGCACTGGCGTGGGTGCGCCGGGCGCAAGCGGCGGCGTATACCCGGGCCGCGGTGCGGCCTCGACGACCTCGCGGCCGGTCAATCTGCGGAAGAAGACCGTCCACGCCGCGGAGGTGAAGGCGCCGTAAATCGCGGTCGGCAACAGCAGGAAGAGGAAGAGCGCGAAACCGATCGCAGCCGCGACGACGAGCTCCTCGGCGAACACCGCTGCGACGATGCCGAACACGAAGAGCGCGGCAGCGAAGCCCACCAGAACCCCGAACGCAAGACCGACGGCGATCATGAGCAGCCACATCACGAAGACGTCCTTGAAACGGATGCGCACGTCTCGCCACGCGCTGCCGATTGAACCGAATACACCGCTTGAGTCCAGCACTGCATGGCGCACCGCGAGCGTGTCGAGCAGCCCGACGAGGATGCCGAGCAGCAAGAGCATCAGTCCGCCGAGCGCAAGCCCGCCGCACATGCCCGCGAAAGCCTCGAGACCGGGTTGCCCACCGCTGATGAACGGCGCGACGATCGGCGCGAGGGAGGCGAAGAGTACGAGCACCACGAGTACGATGTAGGGTACGAAGAGCACGAACCCGATACCGAACACCTTCAACCAATTGCGGAAGCCGGCCGCCCACCCGTCCATGCCGCGGACCGGGCGCTGCTCCTCGGCCTCGTTCACGAGGAAGACGAGCCCACCCTTGGCGGCGATGCTCAGGATGAACATGCCGAACCCGAGCACCGCGAAGAAGGCGGCTACCGCGACGACAAGCGCGATATTGTCCTGAATCCACCAGCCGACTCGCTCGATCTCGCGCATCGGCAGCCAGTCGACGTCCCCGCTACCGGAGATGTTGCTGCTTCCGCCGCCTCCGCTTCCTCCCCCGGCGCCGCCGGCGAACAGCCCGAAGAGCCAGAGGATCCGATACCTCCACGTGATGTGCCATGCACGCTTGAGAATCCCTATGTGGTCCACGGTGCTCCTCCGTCCCTGCGGTGCCCCTGTCAGGCACGACCACTCTCCCAGGTCAGTCTACCCGCTTGAGCTCGTATGACCTCGTGCCGAGGCCGAGCGCCTCGGCGTGCGCCATCGCATGGGTCCCGTCGATGCCGGTGATGGAGCGGAAGGTGTCCTCGCCCGCGCCCGTCTTCTCACCGCGAGTGCCCGGCAGCCCGGGCGCAGCAGTGACCAGGTCATATGCGGCCTGGTCGATGGCGACGGGGTCGGTCGAGGCGAGCACGCCGATGTCGGGCACGACTGCCGCATCCGAGAAGTTCCAGCAGTCGCAGTCGGGTGTGACGTTGGTGATGAAGGAGAGGCAGACGACCTTGTCCTCCTTGCCCGCAACCGCACCGGCGACGTGCTCGGCGATCTTCTCCTGGATGGCCTCGGGCGTGGTCTTCCACTGGGCCGCGATAGCCCCGTAGGAGCATGCGGCAACGCACTCACCACAGCCGTAGCACACCTCGTAGTCGATGACGGCCACCCGGTCCGGTCCGATGGCGATCGCGTCTACCGGGCACCAGCGGACGCACCTGTTGCATGCCGTGCAGTGCTCGGCAGTGACCTCGGGCTTGAAGTCGGCGTGCATGCGCTGCTTGGCCGAGCGGCATCCCAGCCCCATCCCGACGTTCTTGAGCGCCCCGCCGAACCCGGTGGCTTCGTGGCCCTTCACGTGAGTGACGACCACCATCGCGTCCGCGTGCACCGCCGCCGAGCCGATACGAACGCTCTCGAAGTGTGTGCCGCCGACTATCGGCACGTCCACCGACTCGCGCCCGTCCAGACCGTCAGCGATGACGATCGGCGCCTCGACGGTGGCGTAGGAGAAGCCGTTGTGCAGCGCGCACGCGAGGTGGTCGACCGCGTTCGCACGCTCGCCGCGATAGAGGGTGTTCGCATCGGTGAGGAACGGCTTGCCACCGGCGGCCTTAATGCGGGCGACGACCTCGCGCACGAAGACCGGCTGCACGAACCCGGTGTTGCCCGCCTCGCCGAAGTGCAACTTCACGGCAACGAGATCGTCCTCGGCAACGGCACGGCGCAGGCCGGCGTGGTCCAGTAGTCCGCCCGCGCGCGCCACCAGGCTCTTCTTGCCCGGTGAGCGCACCGGCGCGAACCATACCCGGGCCTTCTCTGCGCTCACCGGTGCAGCCCCTCTCTTGAATCGTGCTCGTCGAACGCGAGCGCAGCAGCGCCGAGGATGCCTGCATCGTTGCCGAGCCCGGCCTGCTGGAACACCACATCCCGGCGGCCCGCGAGGGCCTCGCCGTTCACTACCTCGGCGGCGCGCTCCACCATGAACGCGCAGGACTCGCCGATGCCGCCACCCACGACCACGAGCCGCGGGTTGAGAAGGTTCACGAGACCGACGAGCGCTCTGCCGAGCACCTCGCCCGCATCGAGCATGATCTGCCGCGCCACCTCGTCGCCCTTGAGCGATGCGCGCACGACCGCCTCGGCGGTGATGTCTTCGACTTTCCCGCCAGCCTCTTCGAGTATCGCCCGGCCTTTGAACGCGCGCGCCACCTCCTGCCCACGGGCCGCAATCACCGGTCGACTCAGATAGCTCTCGAGGTGGCCCCGCCCGCCACAGGGGCACGGGGGGCCGTCCATCTGGACCACCATGTGTCCGACCTCGCCACCCATCCCGCGTGAGCCGCGATACGGCTCACCGTTCACGAACAGGCCGCCGCCAACACCCGTACCGATGGTCAGCATGAGGAAGTCGCGCGCGCCTTTCGCCGTCCCGAAACGAAACTCGCCGTTGGCAGCGAGGTTGCCGTCGTTGTCGAGCGTCACCTCGTGGTGCACACGGGAGAGCACGAGCGAGCGTACGTCGACCCCGGCGAGTGGCAGGTTCGTACAGAACTCGACCGACTGCTTGAGGAAGTCCACCTGCGCTGGCAGGCCAATACCGATGCCCGCGATCTCGCTGGCATGCACACCCGGGCTCACCTGTTCGACGGCTTCGATGATTGCGTCGACGATGGCGAACGGCCCGTTGCGTGGCGTAGACGTGCGGGTGTCCTTGACGACCCGCCCCTTCCGTTCGACGAGCCCCGCCGCAATCCGTGTGCCACCGACGTCGACCCCGATTGCGAACGATGTGCGCATGGAACCTCCTTGGAACGGTGCGGGCACGCCCCGACGAAGCCCCCGGCCACGCACAGTGACGCCCCGATGATATCAGTAGTCCCAGAGGACATCTCGTGCTTTGATGATGCCCAGCTCGCGCATCCGGTGCGTCATCTCGTTCTCGTTCACCCCGAACAGCCGCGCCAGATAGCGGTGGTCGTTGAACCACTTCCTGGCCTGTTCACGTACGAGAGGCTCGGGAAGGAGCAGTTCGCTCGCAGCGGCTTCAGCCTCGCGATGGTTCGGGACCGAGTTGCGGGGATACGACTCGACCGGGTCAGCGAGCACTATAAGCACGTGGCCGAGGAGGTGCGCAAGCGTCCGCCTGCGCGTGCCCTCCCCGAGCGCGGAGTTGATAAGGGCCACCGGCATACCATCCTCGGCGATGATGGCGCCTGAGAAGAAGGCCGGCAGGTGCACTTCGCGCACGGGCACGCCCAAGCTCGCCGCGAGACGCTCGACCGGCACCGGCGGCTCGGTAATCACGGCACGCCGGATCGCTTCAACGGCAATCGTGCGGTAGTGCATGTCGCTGTGCATCGGCACCGGGCAGCTCCAGGGTCGCGCACTGGTCCTGCTTCGTTTATCGGCTGATGACGCCTCGAACCTTCGCCCAATTGTCTGCGAAGCTTCCCTCGTCTCCATATCGCCCGTGGACGCGCGACAATAACACTCACACTCTCATTTCCCGATACCGATACACAAACAGGTAGCATGGGAACATGCGACGGGTGTGGCATGTCCGTGAGGAGAGCATACGTGGAAGCACGTGACTACCCCAAAGTCGAGGAGGTACTGCGGTTGCTTGCATCCGCAGTCAACGCCGCGCGCCTCTATCCCCCGTCGAGCGACCTCCCGCAGCAGGCGCTTGACCGCCTCGTCACGCGTACCAACGAGGTCACCGGCGAGCTAGGCACGGTGCGCCTGCTCGTCGACCCCCACGCGTTCCGGATGGGAGAGACGCAACTCTCGACCTCCCATAGCCAGACGGTCGGCCTTGCGGAAAGCCTGCACGCCATGCAGGTGGGCCAGCTCGTCATCGCTCCCGGACTACAATCGGCCGAGGCTGCCGCGTTCCTCTCGGTCGCCGGACGAGACCCTCGCGAAGTGCGCGCTGCGGGCGGGCCGCGGAGCGCACTTACCGCAGCAGGCGCAAGCACCATCGCGGTCATCGAGGTGAGCCTGCGGTCCTCCACCGAGGCAGGCCTGCTCGGAGTCGATCTCATCAACGCGCCCCTCGAGGAGGTGGCGCAGGAGACACTCGCGGCGACAGCGCGCTGGTACGCCGCAGCCGGCACCGAAGGCGCCTTCGACGAGGCCGCCCGCGCTATCGGCCAGCTCGAACAGGCCACCCGGGACCTGGCCTCCTCCCGCATCGCTGATGCCATGATGCGCCTGAGCGAGGACGAGCGTGTGCGCATCCTGCTCTCCGCTATGACCGCCGATGCGGCCAAGCGCCCGATGCGCGGCATGCTCGACGTTATCGCGCGGATGTCGCCCGCTACTATCGCGCGCCTGCTGCGCATGGCCTCTACCCAGTGTGGAGTCAAGCCCGAGATGCTCGCCATGCCCCTCGAGCTCCCGCCGGAGGCGGCACGCGAACTTGCAGCTTTCCTCGCACCCTCCCCACGCACCGAGGCCGAGTGCGGAGTTCCGGCCGACCCTGCTGTCGAGCGAATGGCTGTCGAGGCGCTGGCGCCCGGTGGCGAGGCCGACCTCGAGCAGCTCAAGAACGAGGCCGGGCAGACCAGAGCGGGCAAGGCGCTCGTGACCACCATCGCAGTGGTCCGCAACCACGCCGATGCCGATTCAATACGCGCGCTCGGGGAGGCGCTCGCCCCGGCAGCGCAATCCGGTGCGCTCTCTACCGTTCGCGAGGCACTACGCACTATCGATGCGCTGGCCGCCAATCCGGTGCTCGCGGGTGAGGCCGAGATGGCTCGCACGGCCCTCGCCGACCCCGAGGTGCTGGCCGAGGTGTGCCGCAGGGTCTCCACCGATGCCGACGCCGCTATCGCCGGAGAGCTGCTCTCCTCGACCGGGAGGACCGGCGCGAACGTGCTGCTCTCCCACTACGCGCGCGCCGGCTCGGCCTCCCGCTCGCTCCTACGCCCTGTGCTGCGCGGCATGTCCGAGCAGGTTGTCAGCGTCGCCTCCCGTAGACTGCGCTCCGACGACTCCGCGACCGCCATCGGCATACTGTCCGCCCTGCCCGACCTCGGCGAGCAGCAGGTGCTGCTTGTGGTGACCGCGGCGCTCGAGCACCTCGACGTCGAGGTGCGGCACCGCGCGGTGACCACGCTCGCCGACATAAACGGCCCTGAGAGCCGCCGCGCGCTGGCGAAGGCCCTCGGGCACTGGGATCCCGAGACACGCCGATGGGCGATCCGCGAGGTCGGGCGCGTGCAGGCCACCGAGGCCATCCCGTCCCTCGTCCGCATCCTCGAGGACATCAACGTGCTCGAAAGGAACCACGAGCTGAAGAAGGAAGTGATAAAGTGCCTGGAGTCTGTCGGCTCGCGTGACGCCGTCCCGGTGTTGGACCGCTGGTCGAAGCGGCGGTTCCTGATTGGGCGGAAGAACAAGGAGCTGAGGTTCCTGGCGCGACGCGCCGTCGAACGCCTGGCGGCGAAAGGAGAGCCCGAGAAGGAGTCGATGCCACGTGACTGACACCGGACCCACGCGTGACGATCTCGAGTCGCCCGCAGAGATTGCCGCACAGATTGCTCCCGCCAGCAAGGCCCCCTTCGCCGACCCCGCGCGTCTTGCAAAGGCCAAGGAACTGGTGCGCGCACTTGCGGTCTCGCACACCAACGCCGGTCTCTATCCGACGAGCCACCCGCTTGTGGCTCAATCTCTCGGTGAGCTCGTCACGGCTGTGGACGACCTGCGCGCCGCCGGCTTCCGTGACGTGACGGTGAACATCTACAAGAGTACCCTGTTCGTCGAGAACCAGGTGTTTCCCGAGGAGAGCGTCACCCACCGCCGGATGATCGAGGAGCTGCTCGGGCGCGGAATCTCGGCAATGACCTTCCTGGAGTCGTTCTCCACCACTGATGCGGCGGTCCTGGCCGAGGTCATCTCGGACAGCTCGATCACCGACATCGACGCCGCCCGGCTCGCGCTCGACCGCCGAAACGCCACCGGTGTCGACATCGCCGAGACCACTGCGCTCGAGGATGCCGGTCGCGAGGAGGAGGGCCGCGAGAACAAGGCCCGCGCACGGCAGAGCTACAATGCCGGCGTCGAGGCGATGCGCGACGTGGAGACCCAGGCCAAACTAGGCAAGATCTTCGAGACCGAGCCGTTGCAGAATGTCGTAAGTTCACTCCTCGACAACCTCTTCCGCGACCCAGCCGCTGTCCTCGGGCTGACCGCAATCAAGGGCCACGACGACTACACGCTCAATCACTCGATCAACGTGTGCATCCTCGCGCTCTCGCTCGGAGCGTCCCTCACCCTGGATACGGCGTCCTTGCGTTCCCTCGGGCTTTCAGCGCTCCTCTACGACCTCGGCAAGGTACGCATCCCCGAAGACATCCTCAACAAGCAGGGCCCGCTCACGACCGACGAGTGGCACATCGTTAAGAGCCACGCCGAGGAGGGGGCGGACCTGCTTAAGCGCATCCAGCTGGTCGACCAGATGCCGATGGTGGTCGCCTTCGAGCACCACCAGCGTCACGACCTGCAGGGGTATCCCGCCCCACCGGCCGGGCAGGAGCAACACCTCTTCAGCAAGGTCGTCGCGTTGTGCGACGCCTACGATGCCATGACTACGCGCCGTCCCTTCCGCCGCGAGATTCGCCCGGACAAGGCGCTCGCTGTCCTCATGCAGGGGCGGGGCAAAGCCTACGACCCGAATCTCACGAAGGCGCTCGTGGCGATGTTGGGCATCTACCCCATGGGAGCGGTGGTCGTGCTCGACGACGGATGTACCGCGGTAGTGTTCCGTGTCAATAACGACGACCTCCTGCACCCGCGGGTGAAGATGCTCGCCGATGCCGCGGGACGGTGGTACGAGGAGCCGGAGGTGCTCGATCTGCGCGTGGTCGACCCGGCGAGCGGGCAGTTCGCGCATTCGATCACCGACTGTATCCCTGCCGCAGACGCCGGTATCGACGACGTCTGGCAGTACCTGTAGCGGACCGAGCGGAGGAAGCACATGGGGGAGACACCGCCCACAAGACTCCCCCGTTGGCCCCTCGATGAGGCCGAGGAGTGCTTGCTCGACGCCGCATCTGGGGTGGCCGATGCCATCGAGCGCGGGCTCGCAGACGCTGTTCCGGTTCCGGGACCGCTCGGTACCGACGAGGCCGGACTTATCGGCACCTTCCATGCTGTTCGCGCACTCAGATGCCTACACGCCGTGGTAGTCTCGTGCCGGTCTGGCTATGCGGTCGAGGCCGCCCCAATCGTCCGCTCGATGCTCGAAGATGCGCTCAGCCTGCGCTATCTCTCGCTCCGCCCGCACTCACGCGTCCGGAAGTGGCTGCACTTCGACGAGCAGCGCTCCCTGGAGTACTGGAAGCTGAGCGAACGGCTCGGTCTCGGGCTGCAGAAGACCGATCACATCAGGCGCATCGAAGACGAGTCCCGCACCTCCGGCAGTCCCGTGTGGTGGTCGAACAGGACGCCCTCGGCGATGGCGCGGGGACTGAAGGACGCCGACCCCGATCTGTCGCAGATCTTCAAGGCGCTCTATCCGTGGCTTTCCGACGTGGCGCACGCGAACATCAAGACCACGAGCAGCTACTACTTCGCCGAGGGAGACGAGGAGCCCGCGCTTCGGGTCGGCCCCTCTGATCACCTGCTCCACCTCATGGTCGATCTCGCGGTCGCACTCGCGGTACGAACCTGTACGATCGCACGAGACCTCAGTGCGAAGATCGAGTTGGAGCCTGTCCTCGAGACGATGGCCGCCTACGACCGGGCGAGCGCGGAGGCCGTCTGACACGGGCCGGAGCGCCACAACATGCGATGACACCGCTCATTACGATATGCGAAAGGACCCCCGCTCGCCTACGGAGGTCCTTTCTGAAATGAAGAAGAGCCCTCGATTCACGTGTACCCGTCTTGTCGCAATGCGCGCCAGACCCAGGGGACAGCGTGGCGTGTATCGGGGACGAGTGACCGATCGGACAGAGCTCGTCCTGGCGCGTGCGTGCCACTGGACCCACTCTGAACCGCTCCACGGCTGCGGCCGATCGATGGTAGGACGTTGCGCCGATCCCCTGTACGGCGAGGTTTCCGGATCGGGCACAGACACCTCTCCGGAGTCAACGCTGACATCCGAGCAGACGATAGCACCGGGAAACACGTCGCGCTCGGCAGAGGCCCCGACTCACAGCAGCAGAAGAGCCGCCCCGACCGGAGCGGCTCCCCGAGATCGCACTGGTGGCCAGAGACGGACTTGAACCGCCGACACGCGGATTTTCAATCCGCTGCTCTACCATCTGAGCTACCTGGCCGTGTAGTGCTCGAACATACTAGCGAGGCCCCGGGTACGGGTCAAGCGACGAACGAACCGCGTCAGAGAGGGCGCCAGGCCCTATCGGCCCTGCATCTGGCGCAGATACGGATACGGGTTGACCGCGCCTCTGCCCGGCAGGTGGATCTCGTAGTGCAGGTGCGGCGCGCTGGCGCTCGCATTGCCCGAGGAGCCCACCGTACCGATCACCTGACCAGCGGTCACGCGCCCCGAGCCTACCGAGATACTGTTGAGGTGCATGTAGTAGAAGGTCCAGCCATTGTCGGCATGGAGCTTGAGATACAGACCGCTCTTGGCGCCATCGCTCCGGCTCACGGTTCCCGAGAGAGTCGCGACCACCGGCGTGCCGGTCGCAGCCATGATGTCGGTGCCCTGATGGCTTCTTCGCCCTCCGTCACGTGACGCGCCCCACGTGTCGCTGTAGTAGTTCGGGCCGGCCACCGGGAAGACCATCCCGTTCGGGCCGGCCACCGCCGAGACGCTGCCGGAGCGAGAAGGCGCCACGGCCACGCGCTGGCGCGCCGCCTCCTCGCGGCGGGCAACCTCGGCGAGTTCGCGCTGAATCCGGTCGTACTCGGACTTCTTGTCCTGCAGCTTCTTCTGCAACGCGTCGCGCTCAGCCTTGAAACGGTCCACGTTCTTGGCGCGTTCCTGTTGCTCGACCTCGAGGCGTTCGCGATCCTCGCGAAGCTCGGTAAGCAGCTCTTCGACGCGCTCGATGGTCGAGGCGTCGGCCGTGGCGATACGGCTCGCGTAGTCCATACGGGTCACGAAATCGGCGAAGTCGTCCGCGCCGAGCAGGAAGCCCATAAGCCCGAGGTCGTCACTGCGATACCACGAGGCCATCCGGCCTTGCAGCTGCACCTGCGCCTCGTCGAGCGCCACCTCGTTCTCGGCGATGCGCGCACTCGTCTTCTCGATCTCGGCCTCGGTCTCATCGAGCGCCCAGAAAGCCTTATCGTAAGCCGCACCCGCGCGCTTGAACTCGTCGTTGATCTTGTTGAGATCGGCCCGTAACTGTTCGACCCGCGACTTGGTCGCGGGTGCCTGGGTAGGCAAGAACACCGCCACGGCCAGCAGTGCCGTGACAACGAGTGTGAGAGAGCGTATCGGGTGTGCGGTTCCGGTCATTCTCACCCGGTTCAAGTCGGAGGGCGCATACCTCTCGGCGCACGCTGGGGAGCCCCTCGGGTGTGCATCATCACGACTGCTTACTATAGCATGCTTCGCGCCAACTCGGCTGCTGGAGACACCGGACAACGCTCTGAGCTGGCGCCCTATTCAGCCACGCCGAGACAGTAGAGAAAGCCGTCGCGCGAGCCTATATAGATGCGACCCTCCCACACGAGCGGCGTGGACTCGTAGGAGCCGCCACCCGTGAAACTCGCCACTTCAGCCACGCTCACGACGTGCCACGAGCCGTCCCGGGCGCGCAGGAGCACGCCGTCCCCCGTCTCGCTCTCCTTCGCAGGCTGGGAGATGATCTTGAGCACGCGCACCTTGCCGTCGTAGCCTGCCGTGACGATGGAGTCGCCGATGATGATCGGCGTCGAGATCGATCCGCCGACGTCCTGGCGGTGCACCAGCACCGGCCGAGGCAGGTCGGGTTCGCGGTTCGGCCCGATTGTGGTGCCGTCCACGAGGTCCTGCGAGACGACATAGAGGCGACCGTCGACCGAGTTGAAGACCGCAAGGGGAGGCCGCGCGTGATTGGGGTCTGTCGCGTCGTCGATGGCGACCGACCCGATTACGCCGCCCTGCCATTCCCCGATTCCGCGATCCTCGGTCGGGAAGTACCACATCACGGCCTCGCTCGGCGGTTTGGTCGGATCGAGCTTGTAGACTCCGCCCGGCCCGGAGATGTACTGCTTCTCGACCGGCACCAGAAGATGGCCGTCTGTGGTCACGGCAACGGTGCCATCGAGGTCAGAACCTATGTAGAAGTCCCAGACGATGCTCAGGTCATCGAGGTCGAGCCCATAGACGTGACCGGACCCGGCCGCGACATATAGCGTCTTACCCGAGATCGCCGGGGAGGATTCGAGCACCAGGTTCCCACCGTGGCGCTGGATGTCTTGCGCGGTATAGAGCTCGGCCGAACGCGCGATCACCCCCGGGCGGCGATTCCCGTCCCACTCAACGGTGGCTGTGGGTTCGAGCGCGTACACGTACCCCGACTCGACGGCTGCGTAGAGGCGACCGTGGACGTAGAGCGCGCTCGCGTCCACGTCCTGGCTGTACGAGCGGGTCCTCGGCACTGGGTGACGCCACAGCTCCTCGCCACTCGCATACGACACGCCCCTGAACGGCGCGATGCTGGCGGCGCCGGCCGGCACGCCGATGCCTCGCCTCGAACCTGCCACGACGATGTAGCTCGATGGGTCACTGGCCGTCCCCGGAGGGGCGAACACGGTGTTCGTGCCCTTGATCACGTCGGGGAACTCGTACGTCCACACCTCCTCGCCGGTCTGCGCGTCGATCTTGCGCAGGTTGTGGTCGTATCCGCCGATCAGCAGGTAGTCGCGCCCGTCTTCGCGCACGAGGGTGGGCTGTCCGGTCCAGCCCGTGCCAGACCACTGCACGATGACGCCGCCCAGACCGGTCGTCGATCCCGTGCCGATGCGCGCCTTCCAGATGAGGTCGAGCCGCTCCGGCACCGGTCCTCGCCCGTAGGTGCGCCGGTGCGCATCGCCAAGAAAGGTCGCGACCTTGATGCCGTCACCGTCCAGTTCCGATGGCGTCAAAGGCATCGGGCCCTGCACCAGCCGCAGCGGGGCAGGCGCGGGGGCCGGTGCAGCCGCCGGCACATCTCCATCCGAACGCCCGGGACTGCCGGGAGCGCATGCCGTGACAAGAAGAAGCACCGCGAGAAGTGCACCCGCGAGCACGATGCGCATGCGTTCTCCCTTCCCGAACTACCCGCCGACACCCGCTGTGGTTCCACGATTGTCCCTGATAGGAGCCGCTCGAGTCCATGCAGCACATCGCCGGCCGCACAGAGGAGTCGCCATGGGAATACACCCCTCCACCTCACGTCGCGCGGTCTGAACACTGGGCACATGGTTCGCAGTCGGCGAGTCGGCCGGATGGGACCTCGACTCGTTCGCGTTCCGCCCGCCGGTACCGCCTGAGTACTGCTGGGGACGACCGGACGCGAACCCCCGCTCAGGCGATCCAGACGAGGTAGGCTGCTGCCGCAATCAGAGCCACGCCGCCGATACGCTGAAGCGTGACGGTCGCCCGCGAGAACCCGGTCAACCGGGTGAGCGCTCCGGAGAACAGGGCGATGAGCAGCAGCGGCGCTCCACGCCCAATCCCATAGAAGAATAGCAGCCCCGCACCGGTCACCGGGTCGCCACTGGCCGCCGCAAGTGTGGCGATCACTGCCAGGACGGGCGTGGAACACGGTGGTACGACGAGCCCGAATGCGAGCCCGAATGCAAGCGTACCCAGCAGGCCACGCCGTCTCGAACGCTGCGCGATAGCGCTGTCCAGTCCGGGGATGTTGAAGTGCAGGACCTCGAGCATTCGCAGACCGAGCACCACGCATATGGCTGCCACGAGGTAGTTTGCCCACGCGCCGACGAAGATCGCCCTACCGAGCACCGCGGCTAACACCCCTATGCCGGCAGAAGAGAGCGCCACGCCGAATACGAAGATCGCTACCAGACCGAGGGACCGCCTCGTAGCATGTGCGACGCTGCCCGTCGCCACCGCCTCGCCCGGTAGCGAGCCCGTGATGTAGCCGAAGATCGCAGGCACCATCGGCAGGACGCAGGGGCCGAAGCCAGCGAGTACGCCACCGAGCAGCGCAACGGCGAAGGAGACCAGTGTGATGCCGGAGGTTTGCGTGCCCAGTTGGGCCGCCAACGATTCGAGCACGGCTATCCGTTCTCAGAGGCGTCCACAAGCGTATCGAGGCGCTCGCGCATCTCGGCATCGTTCAGAACACCGGTGTGCTGATCGACCACGCTTCCATCCCCAGCAAGGAAGAAGGATGTCGGGATGTACTGGAAGGCGAACCGCGAGAACAGCGGCCGAGCCCGCGGGTCGTCGGTGTAGACATCCACGAACGAGACCGAGTCGGCGTACTCGGGCAGCACCCGGGCGGCGGCGGCTTCAATCTCGACACACGAGGGGCAGGTAGACGAGTGGAACAACACGTAAATCGGCCGCCCTTCGGCAAGGGCTGTCTCATACGCGGTTACCGGGTCCGGCACGGCGGCGGCAGGCGACTCGCCGGGCGGCGGCGTCCCGGCGGGCTGCGCGTTCCGCATGCCGTCGGCCAGGCGAATACCGATCAGCACCGCGAAGATGAGCGCGACCACCAGGACGATGAGCGCCTTGCCCCGCGCCGAAGGTGCGGCGGGAGGCGCGGACTCCTCGGACGGCGTCGTGGGAGTGTTTGGCTCCTGGTCTTGCGTCATAACGAGGTGTCGCTCCTTCTACCCCGACTGCAGGATCTTCTTGATCTCCTCGGCTGAGGGCACGCGCCCGGCCAGCACGACCTTCTCGTCGACCACGAGCGCAGGGGTCGCCATGATGCCGTAGGAGACGATGTCGTTGATGTCGGTCACCTTGTCGACCGTCGCGTCGATGCTGAGCTCGGCCACCGCGCGGTTCACCGCCTCTTCGAGTCTGTGACAGTTGGCACAGCCCGAGCCGAGGACCTTGAGGATCATGTCGTCACCCTTTCCGTGTACCTGCGAGCGGGGCGACCGCCCTCTTGGAACGATTCAATCGCCTCGGCTACAGCATGAAGTGCCTCGCGATCGAGTGAGTAGTACACCCACTGCCCCCCTTTGCGCGCGTGCACGAGTCCCGCGTCGCGCAAGACGGTCATGTGGTGCGAGATCGTCGATGCCGCCAAGCCGAGTTCCTCGGCCAGTTTGCACGCGCAGACCTCCCGGGGAGCGCAGCACGTCTTGTCGGTCGCCGTGCCTCCGGCATCCCCGAGCAGGCGGAGAATCTCCCGGCGCGGTGCCGAGGCGAGCGCCTTGAACGCCTCATCGAGGTGGACATGCGTCATCCGAACCCCTCCCCTCTCTCACCATATCAGCCCGAAGATCCAGCTGCCGACTGCCGCATAGAAGACTACGAGCAGCACGTAGACCGCGGTCTTGCCCGTGCCGAGCACCTTGCGGATCACCAGCATGTTCGGAAGGCTGAGTGACGGCCCTGCGAGCAAGAGCGCGAGTGCCGGTCCGTCCGCCATTCCCTTCCCGATGAGCGCATGGAGGATCGGGATCTCAGTGAGGGTCGAGAAGTACATGAACGCACCGAACACTGCGGCCACCGCGTTGCCCGCGAGCGAGTTCTCGCCCACCAGCGAGATGACGAGGCTGTCCGGGATGAAGACCATGACGAAGCCGGCGATGAACACGCCGATGAACAACAGGGGCAGGAGCGTCTTCGTGAAGCCCCACGTCTCCGAGAGCCACTGCCTCATGGTCTCCCTGTGCAGAGCGAAGACCGCTATGCCGACCACCAGAGCTACAAGGGAGAACATGAGTCCGTACTTGATGAGCGGATCGATGGCCAGCCCGTTTACCACGAGCACCCCGACCATCGCTGCGAACAGCGGGGCGAGTACGTGTGAGGCTGTGCGGACCTGGTCGTACTCCTCGACGAAGAGCCCTCCCGCCTCGGGCTTCTCGCGGAAGATGGCCTGCATCGTGAGGCCCACGAGCACCGACAGGCCGACAGCCGCCACAATCCGCCCGAGTCCGAGCTTCAGTCCGAGGACGGAGACGGTCAAGAACATCGCCGCGATATTGATGGCGGGCCCGGAGAAGAGGAACGTCACTGCGGGACCGAGGCCTGCCCCTCGCTTCCTGATGCCGGCGAACAACGGCAGGATGGTGCACGAGCACACGGCAAGTACCGCGCCGGACACCGCCGCCAGCGAGTAGGAGACGATGCGGTTCGCCTGGCTGCCCAGGTAGCGCATGATGATGTCCTTGCGCACAAACACTGATATCGCGCCGGCGATGAAGAACGCAGGGACCAGACAGGTCAGCACGTGTGCACGCGCATACTCGTTGAGTAGCTCGAAGCCCGAGAGTATCGCGCCTGTGAACACCGCCGATTCCATCGGCATGAAGTAGAAGAGCGCGAACCCGCTTAACACGAGCGCAAGGGCCTTCCACTCCGTACGCAGCGAGAAGTGCGCTTCGTCCATTGTGCCGTCCACCGCAAACTCCTTCACGATCGGCACCGGCGCGCGCTTGCCCGATCCCGATATAGTTCGATGGTCATCGAATTCGATACCTATCGAACTATATCCCTCTCCGACGGGCCGTCAAGAGGTCGCGATATCGAGCAGCCGCGCCGCGTTCCTGCCGAGGATGTCCTCGAGTTCGACAGGGGTGAGACCGAGTCCTCCGAGCCACGAGATCTCCGCCTCCGGGTCGGTCCACGGCCCGTCGGAGCCGAACAGGACGCGGTCGGGACCGTGAGCACGGACGAGCGAGACGAACTCCCTGTCAGGCAGGTGACCGAGCGTATAGGAGGTGTCGAGCCACACGTTGCGCCCGGCGAGGATCTCGGCGACGCCCTTCCACTGCTGGAAGCCGCCAATGTGTGCGAGCACCACGGTGAGCCGGGGCCAGCGGTCGAGGAGTCTTCCGAATGCCACGGGGGTTCCACGAACGGTCGGGATCGCGATGTCGGCGCCAGCGTGGAAGAAGGCGATGAGCCCGTGCTCGGCTGCCGCAGCCCAGACAGGATCGAGGCGTGGCTCGTCCGGCTCGAACATCTGGTACTCGGGATGCATCTTGAAGCCCCGAAGGCCAAGCGCGTGCATCCGGGACACCTCGGCAGCAGGATCCTCGACGTCGGGATGCATCGCTCCGAACGCGATGATGCGTTTCCCGGAGATCGCGGCAGCCCACTCGTTGATGGTCGCCACCTGGGTCGGCTTGGTGGCGACCGGCTGGACCACAGAGAGATCGACGCCCGACCGATCCATCGCTGCAACGAGGTCGGCGATAGTGCCGTCGTAGAAAGCGCTGACACCGGCCTCGGCCTCGAGCGAGGCGATTGCCGCAGGGGCCATAGTGTCGGGAAACGCGTGCGTGTGAAAGTCGATGGTCTGCACGCCTGAATCATAGCGCACGCACTCAGGAGGTTCTTGCCGCAGGGACTCCCACAGCCCCGACTGGACCCCGTCCGAAACTGGCAGGAACTGGGTACGATAGATCATTGGTCCGATTCGGGAAGGGGTGATCGGCGATGGCAGCGGACACAACAAGAGAACGGCAGCAGTACGCTCTGCAGACGATCTTCTCGTTCTTCCTCGGTCTCATGGTGCTCGCGTTTATCGGCATCGGAGTGAACACCTTCTATCCGCAGCCCGAGTACCGGGAGAACCCGGAGATCCGGGAGCTCTACCGGGAGCAGGAGCAGATCTGGAACAAGAACCGGGAGGGCGATCTCTCCGACGCCGATCAAGCGAAGGTCGACGAGATCCAGGAGCAGATCGACGCGCTCCAGGCCGGGGATGAAGAGGTGCGCCAGGTGTGGTCGCGCAACACGAGCATCATCCTCATCATCTTCGCGACCGCCGTCATGGGCATCTCCCTCGTCCGAAGCGAGCAACTGCGCGTCATCTCGAACGGATTGCTGCTCGGAGGCCTGTTCACCATGGTCTATGGCGTAGGATGGATCATCGCAAGCGGCGAGTCTATCGCGCGCTTCGGAGTCATCGTGTTCGCGCTCGCCGTGACGATGGCGCTCGGCTACCTCAAGTTCGTGCGCGGCAAGGAGGTGCCGATACCTGCTGTGGCCGTCGTCGTCGGCTCGGGTGGCGAGGTCGATGCTGCGGCGCTGTCGCCACTCGTCGCCCGCATCGAGGCGCTCGAGGCGCGTACCGAGGCGGCTGCCGCGGCACTCGGAACACACAAGGAGCACGAGGCATAGGCGGCCTGTCTGCCCGACTCAGCCGACCAGCTGACCCAGGGCGAGTGAGGCCGCGATCCACCACATGACCGCACCTATTGCCAGGTGCAGCACCTGCCACGCCCTAGGTCGGGAGAACACCGGCGCGAGCAGCCGCGCCCCGTACGCCAGCGAGAAGAACCACGCGAACGACGCGGTCATCGCACCGAGAGCGAACGATGCGCGCTCGCCAGCCGGATACCGTGCGGCCACGCTGCCGAGCAACACGACGGTGTCGAGATAGACATGCGGGTTGAGCAGGCTGACGGCCAGTGTGACCGCCACCACCGGCCAGAGCGCCTGCTCGCCTACCGCCTCGTGGTCGACCTCGAGCACGTCGTGACGGAGGGCGGCGAGGAACGACCGGAGACCGTATGCGAACAGGAAGATGGCCCCGCCCCAGGCGGTCGCCGCGGCAAGAACCGGAGATCTGCTCACGACCGCTCCGAAACCACCCGCACCGAGCGTGATGAGCGCGGCGTCCACTGACGCGCAGATGGCCGCCACGACGAACACGTGCTGCCGACGAAGACCCTGCTGCAGCACGAACGCGTTCTGCGCTCCGATGGCGATGATCAGGCTGGCGCCAAGCGCCGCACCTGAGAGGAATGCGGAAGAGGGCATCATCGGCTTGGAGACTCCACTCGGGAAACGGGCGGTCACGCGTATCCTACACGTGCCCAGCAGATGTCGGGCTCGCCCCGTCCGAGAACACAACAGGTCGAGAAGCGGATTCGTCTCTCGACCTGCGAGGAATCTGTGGCGGGAGTAACGGGACTCGAACCCGCGACCTCTGGCTTGACAGGCCAGCGCTCTAACCAACTGAGCTATACCCCCATGGGACAGCGAACGAGATTCTACCGTGCGCCTCCATCGTTGTCCACACCCGCCAAGCCACCCCTGCGTGGAATGCCACAGCGCGGGAGAGCGCAGTTCCTCCTGTTCGGGCAGCATTCCGAGTATGGATACCGGGAACCGGCCTCACGGCTATCGAGACCGACAATCGCAACCGCTACCTCGGCTGAGCTGACAGGCCGCACCCCTGCGCTTACACGTCGAGCCCGAGCTGGTCGCCGGACCCGGCGTCCCCCTCCGGCACCGGCTCACCCGTGGGCACACCGCCGGACCGCGGCGCAACAACGTCACCGAGGATCTCTGCGATCTCGCGGGCGTTGCGCAGCGCGTAGTCGTACTTGCAGTTGTTGAACATCACCCAGGTACGCTCGGTCTCGCCGGCCAACCGGAGTATCGGCTCACCCCACTCGGCAAGCTCCTCCGCAGTGTAGAGCCAGTCGAACCGGTCGGCCGCGCTTCCCGTGCGCATGAAGTAGGTGTCGCGGTTGCGCCCGTGCATGCGCACGTACGCCCAAGGCGCTGTAGCCTCGGCTAGTGGCGGCATCGTCAAGCGTTCAGGGAACTGAGGCGCGTCCACGCTCACGTATGCCATGTCGTGATCGGCCAGGAAGCGCATCGTGCACTCGCGCTGCGCGCCGGTCACCCACGACGGGTGGCGGAACTCCACGAGCATCGTCGCCCCGACAGGCTCGAGCATGGCCTGGGCGCTCTCGAGGTAGTCAAGGTGGTGCGCGGTCCGCTTCGGGTCGGTGGCGGCAAAGAAGGGCGGGAACTGCATGAGCACGCCGCCCATCTTGCCCGCCTCGCGAAGCGGCGCAAGCTCGTCGGCGAAGATGCGGAAGGTGCGCTCGAGCATCGCCGGCTCGGGAAGGCGAACTCGCCCACGGTCGGTGCGCTCGTACTCGAAATCTCGCAGGTCGGGGCGGAGCGAGCGCTCGTCGACCTCGTGCCACGTCATGAGCCCGTACGCCTTGACGTGGAAGGTGAACCCGTCGGGCGTGCGGCGCGCCCAGTTCTCGACGTACTCGCGCCGCGGTAGCCCGTAGAAGGTGGAGTCGACTTCCACGGTGTCGAAGCGCTCGGCATAGTAGCGCAGGCGCGCTTCTGCCGAGGAGACCCCGCGCGGGTACCACCGCTCCACCATCGTCGGATCGGTCCACGAACACGTGCCGATGACTACATCGCCCATGGCAGGTACGTACCCGGCCGCCGGCCGGGTCGAGCGTTGCGCGTGCGTTACTCCTCTTCGGTGACCGTGATGTAGGTGATCGCCGAGACGGAGATGGCGATGAAGTCTTGCTTGTCCCCTGCGCGGGAGTGCTGCCCCCGCTCGGTCACCTGAACGTCGCTCAAGCTGAGGAATGCGTGCGGGTAGGTGTTGATGTAGTCGGAGAAGCGCTGGTTATCCGGTGTCACGGGCTGGTGGACGATCCCCCGAAACGCCCTCTGCGACGTCTCGACGAGAACGCGGATCTTCCGGTACCGCTCGCTCATCGGAATCCCTCCCGGCCCGCGGCTGACTGCAGAGCGCTCGTCATGATGATACTTCCGGCGGGTATGAACCGTATACGGCATCGAGAGACCCGCCGTCCGAGCACCGAGAGGAGTCCTCCATGAAACCGATCGTCGACCACGATCTGTGCATCGGCTGTGGCATCTGTGAGGACATGTGCCCCGAGGTGTTCCAGCTTAGGGACGACGGTCTTGCCTACGTCATCAACGAGAACCCGGAGCCGGAGCTCTACGGCCCGGTTCGTGATTCTGCCGACATGTGCCCGGTCGAGGCCATCTCGATCGAGGAAGGGTAGGCCCCCTACCGTGGATGCCCGGCGTGGTCCAGACGACGGGCTGCCGGGGGGTTATGTCCTGCCCGATACCGACGATGCCCTGCTGGCCGAGTGCGACGTACACGTCTTCCGCGCAAGCGGCCCGGGCGGCCAGTCGGTGAATACCACAGACAGTGCGGTACGGCTCGTTCATCGCCCTACAGGGGTCACGGTGGTCTGCCGCCGCGCGCGCAGCCAGCTGCGCAACAAGACCGAGTGCGTGCGTCGGCTCCGCACCCGCCTCGAGGCGCTCGGCCGCACGCGGGCCCCGCGCGTCCCGACCGGCCCTTCGGCGGCCGCGCGCAAGCGTCGGGTCGAAGGCAAAGTGCGCCGCGCACGAATCAAGCGCATGCGCCGTGCACCAGGAGACGAGGAGTAGCGCGGAGGGGAACCCGATGGATTTACAGGGAATCGGCAAGGTAGTCGTCGTGGCGGGCCTCGCGCTTGCCGTGCTCGGTCTCGTCATCTGGCTCGGTGGGCGGCTCGGCCTCGGCTCGCTCCCCGGCGACCTGCGCTTCGGCGACGAGAACTGGGGCTGCTATGTCCCCATCGGCTCGATGATCGTGCTGAGCCTGGTGCTCACGATAGTGGTGAACGTGCTGCTGCGGTTGTTCAATCGGTAGCGCGCGTCGCGCGGCGAAGGGTCCGTGCGCCCCGCTGATGCCCTCACTTCCCGCGCTTGGCGGTCATTTCATCGATGTCGAGGCGGAGCACGCCACCCGCTCGTAGGCCTCGTCGCGATCGAGTCCGGGCGTCTCGGCCTCTCTGATTGCTGGTGGGCCGTGGTGGATGCACTAGCGACTGTCCCGCGGATACCCGGGCTTGTGGGGCCGCGTGCCCAGCTGCCGCCAGTCTGTCTCGGTCATTTCGACGTGGTAGTGCTCGGCGGCTTTGCGGATATTCTTGAACGCGAGACCCCGATCCTCGTCGGAGACGCCGTTGAACTCCCCGAAGTGGGCGATCGCATCGCGCACGTAGGCCGCACCGGTAAGCGGTCCTTTGCGTTGCTTCGGGAACGCAAATGCCGAATCGGGCAGATTGCGCTCTTTCGCCTCTGACAACTTGCCATGCGTGTCCCGCGGCCGCCACGTCGCATTGCCTGCCATCGCGAACCCCCGTTCCAGACCCTGTCCCTTGACGCAATCCCTGTTGGGTCTATACATACCGCACGCTGGCCGCGTCGAATCGCCAAGAGAACACCGCCTCCGGCGTCACTGCACTCCTCCGGCAAGATCGAGGAAGATGGAAAGGCCCCGGAGGAGTCCTCGAATCGGACTCCTCCGGGGCCTTCATTCATTCATGGTGGGCGATGAGGGATTTGAACCCCCGACTTCCTCCTTGTAAGGGAGGCACTCTCCCGCTGAGTTAATCGCCCGTATGGTGCCCCCAGGAGAATTCGAATCTCCGTCTCCACCCCGAGAAGGATGGCGTCCTTGGCCGCTAGACGATGGGGGCGCCGCCCAGTGTAGCAAGTCGCACGGCGCTGTGTCGCCGCTCACGCCGGACCCGTCGGCGCTCTGCCGACGGGCCCTTCCGATTCTGGTGCCCCCAAGGGAATTCGAATCCTGATTGTGCTTGTGACTATTGGTGACTATTGGGACTCGTTGGTACGGCGGAGCTGCGGTGAGTCCCAATAGCTACCAACGAGTACCAACAGTCACCATGTATTTGGGCACCAAATCGGGCGACAAGACCAGGGCGTTCCGATCCGAGACGAGAATGAAGCCGCTCTTGCCATCTTTGTGATTAATCATATAATCGCGTTAGTGTTTCGCGCTTCAATCAGAAGGGTTCTCGCCGTGTACCGATATAAGACCACAGAGGCCGTCGCCATAGACATCCGACGGATCGAGGAACTCCGCACCCGCCTAGACGCACAGGGGCCGCTCCCCCGCATCTGGCTCGGCCGGACGCGGCGCGACCTTGAGGCCGAGGCCGTAGCCGCCTCCACGATCATGGAGGGTGTGGCGGTCACCGTCGACGAGGCCCGCAGGATCCTGGCAGGCGACAGGCCGACCGGCGTCTCTGTGGAAGACATCGACCTGGTCGACGGCTACCGTGATGCCATGCGCTTCGTACTCGCTCGCGCCGATGCGGGTGCGTTCCAGTGGCAGAGCGAGCTTGTGCTCTCGCTGCACCACCTCGTGCTCGGCGGTTCGTATGCCAAGGGCGCAGGCCGGTTCAGGGAGACCCAGAACTGGCTCACGAACAGGGCGAGCGGCGCACAGGCCTACCTGCCCCCTCCCGCCGAGGATGTGCCATCGCTCGTGGACGACTTGGCGGCGTGGCTTCAGGCAACGGATGAGCCCGGGCCGGTGACATCGGCGCTCGCGCACGTGTCGGTGGCGGGCATACACCCGTTTTCCGATGGCAACGGCCGCACTGCGCGTATCGTCGCATCGCTTGCGATGTATCGTGCTGGATTCCGGTTGCCTCAATTCACCAGCCTTGAGGAGTGGTGGGGTCGTCACCTCGAGGACTACTACTCCGCGTTCGACTGTCTCGGAACGCAGTGGGCGCCTGACACCGACGTCACCCCGTTCCTCGAAGCCCACGTGCGAGCGCAAGTCGCCCAGGTCGAGGCGCTCTCGCTGCGCAACACCACCGAACGCGCCCTGTGGACGGTGCTGCGGGACGCCGCCGTGAGCGACATGAGCCTGAACGAACGCGCCACGCATGCGCTCTACGACGCCTTCTTCGCACGCGAGGTCACCAACCGTTACTACCGCGGGATGGCGGACGTCTCAGAGGTGACCGCCTCACACGACCTGGGCAAGCTCGTCGCATCCGGTGCTCTCGAAGCCAGAGGAGCCGGACGCAGCGCGCACTACGTCGCTGCGCCAGCGCTCTACGAACTCGTGGTGCAGCACGCCGAGCTCGATCAGCGGTGGCTCGGCACGCCGGGGGACAATGTCGCCCAGAGGGACGCCGTTCTCATGGGACTTGCGAATCGCTTGCATGCGGCCGATGGGGCGCGCGACGCCTGACGGTGGCGGATCGCGGGACTGGCCCGCTTCATGGGGCTGACTCCTTTCTCCAGGACCAGGCAATCCTAGAAACGGAGCCTCCGTCAAACCCGGGGCGCTTCACCAGGTATTTGGGCGACGAATCGGGCGACAAGTCCGGGGACGCGGCGGCCTCCACGATTGCGTGATCCGTGAATGACATCATGACGCATTAACGATATCATCTGGGTGTCCTGCGATTCATTCCCGTGAGGAGATAGCATGCGCGGTTCATTCAAGCCAGGTCACCTCGAGCAGATGACCGTGCCCATGTCCACGGTCCGCTCTATCGGTCTCCTCGGCGAGTACAAGGGCAAGCAACAGCTCTTCGAGAAACAGTCGCCTCAGGCGCTGAGCGCGCTTCGCGAGGTGGCGCGAGTCCAGAGCATCGAGTCGTCAAACAGGATCGAGGGTGTGACCGCGGCCTCGGGGCGTGTGGCCGAGATCGCTGCCCAGAAGACGACGCCGAGAGACCGCTCAGAACAGGAGATTGCCGGCTATCGCGACGTACTGTCGACCGTCCACGCAAACGCGCTCGGCATGGACCTCTCGACCGGTCTCGTGCTTCAGCTCCACCGGGACCTCTACCGATTCTCACCCACTCCGGGAGGGGCTTGGAAGAGCACGGCCAACGACATCGTCGACATCCTGCCCGACGGCACGCACCGCTTGAGATTCAGCCCCGTTGCACCGCACGTCGTCGACACCGCCATGAACGAACTCGTCACGGGCTATCACTCGCTAGTGTCGGGAGGACGGGTGGACTCGCTGATCGCAGTCCCCGCATTCGTGCTCGACTTCCTGTGCATCCACCCGTTCTCCGACGGCAACGGACGGATGTCGCGCATCCTGAACCTCATGCTCCTCTACCAGGCCGGCTATGACGTCGGCCGCTACATCAGTCTTGAGAAGGTCATCGAGGACTCGAAGGAGACCTACTACGAGGCACTCGAAGCCTCGTCGGACGGATGGCACGAGGGCCGACACGACCTCGTTCCCTGGCTCCAGTACTCCCACGGCGTTCTCATCGCAGCGTACTTGGAGTTCGAGCAGCGAGTCGGGCAGATGGGGACAGGGCGTGGGGCGAAGCGCGAGATGGTGATCGACTGCATCCGGCACCTCTCGGCGACCTTCCGGTACGCCGACGTCGAGCGGGCCTGTCCGGGAGTGAGCCGTCCCACAATCGTGCGCGTGCTCGGTGAGCTTCGGGACAATGGTGAGATCATGTGCACAAAGGGCGGGCGCGACGCGACGTGGGAGAGAACGACTCAGTGAGTCATTAACGATATCATCTGTGGGTTGCATGATTCGTTAAAGGGTCTGCGGGCGCCTCGCAGCAACAGGGGCTGGTACTGGGCCGCATCAAGGCATCTACACCCCCTCTGAGCTGCCACTTAGTCCCAGACGCGCACTCCGCCCAAAGACATTTGTAGCCCGATCTCGCACGCGAGATCGGGCTACCCAGGCCTGTGGCCTGCGGTTTTATGGTGCCCCCAAGGGAATTCGAATCCTGATTGTGCTTGTGACTATTGGTGACTGTTGGTACTCGATGGTACAGCAGAGCTGCGGCGAGTCCCAATAGGTACCAACGAGTCCCAA
>JACUUN010000102.1 GCA_014859265.1 Coriobacteriia bacterium | reverse complement strand
TGATGACCTGCGCGCCGCCCGTCCTCCCCATGCCCTCGGTGCCGAAGACCGATCCGCCGCCGGCGCTCGACTGGCCGCTCCCCGAAGCGCTCGCCGCCTCGATCGTCTGCGTCACGACCCTCTCGCCGGCCTGGAGCCCGGCCGTCACCACCGTCTTGGTGGCGTTGCTCGGCCCGGTCTCGACCGCCACGCGCCGCGGCTCGCCGCCGTCGGCGAGCACCTGCACGTAGGCGCCCTCCTCGGAGCCGGTCTTGACCGCCGCGTTCGGGACCAGCAGCGCGTCGCGCACGACCTGCGTCACGATCACCACGGTCGAGGACATCCCCGAGCGCAGCCGATCGTCGCTCACATCCAGCGTGACCCGCACGTCGTAGGTCACCACGCCCTGGCTCACCGTCCCCTTGCTCGCGACACGGTCGACCTTGCCCGTGATCGTGAGGTCCGGCACGGCGTCGAAGGTGAGCTCGGCGGACTGCCCCTTCGCAACGCCGGAGACGTCGGTCTCGTTCACGCCGAGGTCGACGGCGAGCTCGCCATCGCGGGCGATGGTGACCGGCGCCGCCGAAGAGCCCGAGCCGCTCGTGTCCCCGGCCGAGCCCGAGGAGCCCATGGCGTCCTGAGCGGAGGTGCCGGACGACGAGCCGGACGACGAGCCGCCGGAGCGGGCGGTGACGCTGGCGCCCTCGGCGGTCCCCACGGTCCAGACCACGCCATCGCACGGTGCCTTGACGACGAGCGCGTCCAGCGCGTCTGCGGCCTGACGGTAGGAGAGCTGCGCACCGGCCAGGGAGGCCTTCGCGGACGTCAGCCCCGCCTTCGCGACCTCGACCTGGCGCTCGGCGGCGTCGATCTGGGCCTCCGTCACCGCCGGCGTGCGCGTGGAGGCCTCCGCCGCCCGCTCCTTCAGGTCGTCGAGGGCGTCCTCGGCCTGCGCGAGGGCGAGAGCGGCGCGGGCGACGCTCTCCTCGGACTGCCGCAGGGAGGCCAGCGCGCGGGTCCGCTCGGTCTCCGCCGAGGAGCCGTCGAGCGTGAACAGCACGTCGCCGGCTTCGACCTCGTCGCCCTCGGCGACCTTCAGCTCGGCGACCGTTCCCGACGTCGAGGCCCAGACCTCGACCTCGTCGCGCACCTGCAGGTTCCCCGTGCCCGACACGGTCACCGAGAGCGTGCCGGCCTCGGCGGCCTCGGCGACGTACGTGGGCCCGGTCTCGGCGTTCGCGGACCGCCGGATGACCGCGTAGCCTGCCGCGGCGACCGCGAGCAGTGCCGCGACCGCGATCCAGCCCCGATAGCGCTTCCAGCGCCTGCGTCGAGCCATCCCGTCACCTCCGATGGGGGAGCCGTCGCTTCCCACCGTAGGCCGGCGGAAGAGGGGCGTCGTCGTGCCCGCGTCGCGGATGCGCGTACCACGCAGGGAGTACGCCGAGGAGCGAGCGGGGCGGTGGGTGCGCGAGAGGTGCTGGCGGGCGCTGCGGTCAGAGGGCGCTACAGCCTGGCCGTCGGGTCACCTGCTCGTCGGCTAGAATCGAACTGTTCCGTTCGCTCCAACCCCTGATCGGAGCGCTGCCAGCAGCATGAGCGTTCTCCCCCTCTTCTCAGACGACTACGTCCTCTCCCTGTGGGAGTCTGAGTTCGCAGAGTGGCGGGCATCCGGCGAAGACGAAGCGCTTCGCGTTCGCCTGGCTCGATGGGCCGACCGGGACTTGACCCGGACCGAGACGCAGTTGGAGCAGCAGTTCGTCTCGACCTTCTTCAGTAAGACCTGGGGTTATTGGGGCACGGGGGAGAACGACAGGGAGAGAGGCTTCTGCCTTGATGCCAAGTACGGCGTCTCCGGCGCCGGGCAAATGGGCGGCAAGGGGGCGGCCGACCTCGCTCTCGGATGGTGGGGGCTCGAGGGTGTCGCGCCGGTGGCGCAGGTCCTGTGCGAGTTCAAGGACATCCGGTCGAGCCTCGACGCGCCTCAGAAGCGCAAGGGCAACGACCGCACGCCGGTCGAGCAGTGCTTCGACTATCTCAAGTACGAGTTCGACCACACCGATGTCCACTCGACGCTCAAGCCGTCCTGGGGCCTCGTCACCGACATGAACGAGTTCCGCCTTTACGCGCGCTCGGCGGGTGACGAGCGGTACCAGCAGTTCATCGTCAAGGCGACGGACGGGCGCGTGTCGCTCGTCGACGAGACCGACGAGGGCGCGTTCCAGCGATTCCTCCTCGCACGCCTGTTCCAGCGCGACATGCTCCTCGCGCTCTCCGGTCAGAGCCCACTGCACAAGCTGCTCGATCGCCAGTGGGTCTTGGAGAAGGATCTCGAAAGAGACTTCTACCGCGAGTACCAGAGCTATCGTGAGTCGGTCTTCCAACGGGTGAAGGAAGCGAACCCCGACGTCAAGGGCACGCGCGGCAAGCTCGTCAAGCTGACCCAGCGCTTCCTGGACAGGTGCATCTTCATCCTCTTCTGCGAGGACATGGGGCAGGCGCTCGAGTTCCCGACGGACCTATTGCGGGGGATGCTCGCCGACCGCAGCAACGACCCGTACTACGACCCGAACGCCGACGACACGTGGGGGCTGCTCAAGCGGCTCTTCCGCTCGATGCGCGACGGCGGCGCCTTCCCGCCGAGCCACAGCATCAACCGCTTCAACGGAGGGCTGTTCGAGGAGTATCCCGAGCTCGAGGACCTCGTCATCCCGAACCGCGTGTTCTGCGCGAAGGGCCAAGGCCAGAATGCCGAGACGCTAGCCGCAACCAAGGACACGCTGCTGTACCTGTCGGCGCACTACAACTTCGGCGCACACGGGGTCGCCCACCAGCGCACCATCACTCTCTACGCCCTCGGCCGGATCTTCGAGCAGTCGATCACCGACCTGGAGTACATGGAGGCCGAGGCCGAGGAGCGCGAGTCGGTCGCAGCTCTGAGCAAGCGCAAGCGCGACGGCGTCTACTACACGCCGGAGAAGGTGACGGCTTACATCGTCAAGGAGACGATCGGCGCGCAGCTGGACGACATCCGCAAAGGGCTTGACTTTACGTTCGGAGCGGAGCTGCCGGAAGCGGACTTGGGCGCGTACCGCAAGTTCCTGTCGAGCCGCCGGGCAAAGGCGCCGCAGAACGCTGCGAGCAAGCACCTGCGCGCCCTCGACGGCTATGAAGAGGAACTGCTCGGCCTGCGCGTGCTGGACCCCGCGTGCGGGTCGGGCGCCTTCCTGATCCAGGCGCTGCAGTTCCTGCTCGGGGAGCGGCGGGCGATCGCCGAGGAGCGTGCGCGGGTCGTGGGGGGAGCGAGCCTCTTCGACACTGACGCCAGCATCCGCGAGATTCTGGCGAACAACCTCTACGGCGTGGACATCAACCCCGAGTCGGTGGAGATCACGCAGCTCGCGCTGTGGCTGAACACCGCGTCCCCCGGCAAGCCGCTCAGCAACCTCGACACTCACATCCGCTGTGGCAACAGCCTCGTGGGTCCCGACTACACCGGCTTCTACCAGTCCAAACACCCGGCGACCCTCTTTGCCGAGCTCGACGAGCAGGCGCAAGAAGACGTGAACGTCTTCGACTGGGAAGCGGCGTTCCCGGACGTGCTCGGGCCGGACGTGCCGGAAGACCAGCGCGGGTTCGACTGCGTGATCGGCAACCCGCCGTACGTGAAGCTGCAGCACTTCCGCAAGGTCAAGCCGGACGAGAGCGACTACTACGTCGATGTCAAGCGTGCCGATGGCCGGCCACTGTACGAGAGCGCACAGACCGGCAACTTCGACTTCTATCTGCTGTTCATCGAGAAGGGCCTGTCGCTGCTGAACAAGGCCGGGCGCATGGGCTTCATCGCACCGAGCCTGTGGCTGAAGAACCAGTACGGTCTCGGCCTGAGGCGCAAAGTCAAGCACCTGCGAGGCTTGGACCGCTGGATCGACTTCGGCAGCTACCAGGTCTTCAGTGAAGCGACGACGTACACGGCGCTCCAGTTCTTCCGAGCGACGCCAGTCGAGCGCGTGCGCTTCTTCCTCGCGCCGGACGGCGACATCACCTCGATCGACTGGGCCGGGGATGTCGAGGCGATCGGATACGACCAGTTGCCTGACGAGGATGCGTGGAACCTGGCAGCCTCAGACGCTGCAGCGCTGCTCGCAAGACTGGCGGGCACATGCACACAGTTGGGCGATGCTGGCAACACGCGGCAGATCTTCCAGGGCCTGATCACGAGCGCCGACGTCATCTACCACCTGCAGCGAGTCGCTGGCGGGAGGTACCGCCAGGTCGGCAGTAGGGCTGATGGGCAGGTGCACGAGATCGAGGATGCAATCATGCACCCGCTCGTCTCCGGACCCGAGGCGAAGCGGTATCTGCAGCCGGAGACGGACACGTACCTGCTCTTCCCGTATGCCATGGAAGCCGACCGGCCGCGTCTCTTCTCAGAAGACGAGATGAGAACGCGTTTCCCGAAGGCGCGGGCCTACCTCAAGAAGTACGAGGCAGAGTTGCGCGACCGAGAGCGCGGGGCGTTCGATGATGAAGCATGGTACCGCTTCGGCCGGCACCAAAACATCGACAAGCAAGAGCTGCCAAAGCTGGGAGTCGCGCAGACTGTGCCGGGGATGCGAGTGTTCGCCGACCCGAAGGGCGAGTTCTACTTCAACAACGTGCGCGTGAACGGCATTATTCCGGCGGAAGAAGGCGACCTGTTCTTCTTGCTGGGCGTACTCAACTCGCGCGTCACCGACTTCGTGTTCCAGCGAACTGCCAAACCCAAAGGCGGGGGCTAC
>JACUUN010000101.1 GCA_014859265.1 Coriobacteriia bacterium | reverse complement strand
CGCATAACCGAGGATGTTCAGGTGGCTGTAGTCGATCGGGTAGTCCTTGTCGCCCCCCGCGGTGACCTCACCGAAGGGGCCGGGATAGATGACCTCGCGGCCGCGAAACGAGGACTTGAAGACTTCACAGTTGCCGCGACACCCGTCGATGCAGCGAGAGCAGATGCCGGAGCCGGGCACCACGTCTCGCGAGCGGTTCGAGGTCTGGGTGACGTCGGTGCCGTTCGGGCGCTGCAGGTTCATGGGGGACTCTCCTCACCAACTGCCGGATGCAGGTTCCTGCGATTGTAGCGCGCGCGAAATGCGTTAGAAACATGTAGACGGCCAACGAATGGCAAAAAACTAGCGTAATCGAAACACCCACGAAACATACGACTCATAACCTACGTACATCCAGCGGACACCACCCGTCGGAAGATGGCACAGACTGAGCGTCGTGTCGGTCGATTCGAGGAGGCAGCGGTATGACACCAACGTTCGACAAGGACTACGTACTCAAGACCCTCGAGGAGCGCGGTATTCGCTTCGTGAGGTTCTGGTTCACCGACGTGCTCGGATTCCTCAAGAGCTTCGCGGTGACGGACACCGAGGTCG
The DNA here is from genome assembly GCA_014859265.1 of Coriobacteriia bacterium. GTDB lineage: Bacteria > Actinomycetota > Coriobacteriia > Anaerosomatales > SLCP01 > SKKZ01. The sequence continues at coordinate 4,173 of JACUUN010000101.1, read as the reverse complement.
AGGCTGCGTTCGAGGAGGGCATGGGATTCGACGGCTCGTCGATCGACGGTTTCACCCGCATCCAGGAGTCGGACATGATCGCGTTCCCCGACCCGTCCACCTTCCAGCTTCTCCCCTGGCGTCCCGAGGAGGGTGGCGTCGCCCGCATGTTCTGCGACATCACCACCCCTGACGGTACGCCGTTTGACGGCGATCCCCGCTACGCTCTCAAGCGCACGCTCAAGAAGGCCGCCGACATGGGCTACACGATGTACGTCGGTCCCGAACTCGAGTTCTTCTACTTCGCCGACTCCGAGGGCACCGAGGTGCTCGACAAGGGCGGCTACTTCGATCTCACGCCGCTCGACGTGGCTTCGGACCTGCGCCGCGACACCGTACTGGCACTGGAGAAGCTCGGCATCCCGGTCGAGTACTCGCACCACGAGGTCGCCCCGTCGCAGCACGAGATCGACTTGCGCTACTGTGACGCGCTCTCGATGGCCGACAATGTCATGACCTACCGCCTCACGGTCAAGGAGATCGCGTATGCCAACGGCGTGTACGCGACCTTCATGCCCAAGCCGATTCAGGGCGAGAACGGCTCAGGCATGCACACGCACCAGAGCCTCTTCAACAAGGACGGCAACGCGTTCTTCGACGCCGACGACCCGCAGGGTTTCAACCTGAGTACTGTCGGCAAGCGGTACATCGCCGGCCTGCTCAAGTACGCACCGGAGTTCTGCGCCGTCACGAACCAGTTCGTGAACTCCTACAAGCGTCTCGTCCCCGGCTACGAGGCTCCAGTGTACGTGACCTGGGCGCGCCGTAACCGCTCGGCCATGGTCCGTGTGCCGATGTATAAGCCCGGCAAAGAGAACGCGACCCGAATCGAGCTCCGCTCGCCCGATCCCTCGGCCAACCCTTATCTCGCCTTCGCCGTCATGCTCGGCGCCGGCCTGAAGGGCATCGAAGAGGAACTCGAGCTTCCTGCCGAGGCCACGAACAACATCTTCCACATGACCGAGGAAGAGCTCGAGGCCGCTGGCATCAACATGCTGCCGGAGAACCTCGGCGAGGCCATCAAGCTCTTCGAGGAGTCCGAAGCGATGAAGGAGATCCTCGGCGATCACATCCACCGGTTCTTCGTGGAGAACAAGAAGGCCGAGTGGGACGAGTACAAGGCGTACGTCACCTCGTGGGAGCAGGACAAGTACCTGTCAATCCTCTAGGATCGCACCACGAGTCATGCCGGATTCAACCGGCAAGAGGTTCGGCAACGGTGCCGGGCGGTCAATCCGTCCGGCACCGCTCTCGCTCAGAGGCAGGCAGGGAGCGCTACAATCATGCACATGAAACGGGTCCTCATCGCCTCCGACGATGCGCACACACGCGCGTGGGCACGCAGCGCCCTCGACGCGCTGGACGTGACGATGACCGAGTGCGCGGGGAGCGAACTCGCGAGCCGGCTGAGCGCCGATGAGGTCGACCTGGTCGTCATCGACGGTGGCCGCGATCCTGAAGCACTCGTCCACTTGGTCGAACAGGCGATGAACGGCGGATTCGAAACCAGACTGTTCCTCCTCGTGGAGGCCGCCGCGCTTGCCAACCTCCGCATGCCCACGCGTACCGGCGCGGACTTCCTCGTACGTGGCGCGTCCTCCGAGGAACTCGCCGCACGGGCGCGCACGCTGCTGTGGCCAGGCGAGGAAGCCGGTTCACAGGAACTCCTGCGTATCGATCGCCTGACCATCAACCTCGCCACGTATCAGGCGTACCTCGAGGGGACTCCGATTGACTTCACCTATCTGGAGTACGCGCTCTTCGCGTTTCTCGTCACCCATCCGAACAGGGCCTACAGCCGCGAAGTCCTCTTGCGAAGAGTCTGGGGCTCGGACTACTACGGGGGCTCCCGCACCGTCGACGTCCACATCCGGCGCGTGCGCGCCAAAATCGGCCCTGAACTCGGCAAGCGGCTCGAGACCGTGCGCAACGTCGGCTACCTCTGGAACGGGTAGGCCACCGGCCGTACTGTTTCAGCGTACCGTGCCGGTGAACCGGTACGAGGGCCCCTTGATGTGATCGCAGGTACCGTCGATGCCGTGCTCGGCGAAGAAAGCGCACATCTCTTCCTGGGAGAAGAACGCTCCTGGCTCACCGAGAAGTCTCTCGATCGCGACGATCGGCCGCATGTACCAGCGCCGCGGGTCGAGCTCGAGCACGACGACGCCGCCTCCTGGACGCACGACACGCGCGAACTCGGCGGCAGCTCCCGGCTGATCGCGGAAGTGGTGGAAGGCATCGGAGACGAGCACCGCGTCCGCCCAATCGTCCTCGAACGGCATCGCCTCCGCGGTTCCGAGGACAGCGCGCACTGACGATTCCTGCGGCACGTACTGGATCATCTCCGGCGTGGGGTCGAGCACGACGGCTTCGGCCTCGAGCGCATGCGCGAGCTTGAGTGCGAGCGCGCCCGTCCCGCCGCCGACGTCGACGAGGTGTCCCTGCGGCGCGACGTAGGGACGCAGCCAGCCCGCGATATCGTCGACACTCTCCGGCGACCAGCGGTCGGCAACCCGGTTGAATGCGGGGGCAGCCCAGTTGAAGAAGCCCATACGCGTCGGAACCCCGTCTCTCCGTGGGCTTACTCCCCATCGTCGCGGTCACGGCTCGGGTACAATCACTTGGTACCCGCGTCTCTCCGGACGTAGCGAATATACCCTGAAGGGTCGGCCGCATGACCTCCCGAACCATCGCCGCGATCGACGGCAACAGCCTGCTCCACCGCGCCTTCCATGCACTCCCTCCGACGATGACAGCACCCGACGGGCGGCCGACGAACGCGGCGTTCGGGTTCCTCTCGATGCTCGTGAAGCTCGTGCAGGAACTGCGGCCCGACGGCGTCGTGGTTGCGTTCGATCGCGGGAAGCCGGCGTTTCGCACCGAGGCGCTCGCGTGCTACAAGATCCACCGGCCGCCGACGGCAGACGAGCTCAAGGCCCAGTTCCCGATGGTCAAGCATCTCCTGGAGACCCTCGGCGTGCCCATCCTCGAGGTCGACGGGTGGGAAGGCGACGACATCCTCGGCACGCTCGCGCGCATAGCCGAGGAGTCGGGTACCCGTGCACTTCTCGTGACCGGCGATCGCGATGCGTTGCAGCTGGTGAGCGACACGGTGCACGTCGTGAGCACGCGCAAGGGCATCACCGACATCGTCCTCTACGATCCACCCGCTGTGCTCGAGCGCTACGGTGTCACGCCCGCCCAGGTGGCCGACTACCTCGGCCTCAAAGGCGACACCTCAGACAACATCCCCGGCGTGCCGGGCATAGGGGAGAAGACGGCCGCGAAACTCATCGCCGAGTACGGCTCACTCGATGCGGTGCTGGAAGCGGCCTCCGCTATCAAGGGCAAGCTCGGCGAGAACCTCACAGCGCACGCCGAGGACGCGCGGGTAAGCCGTACCGTTGCCACGATCCGCCGCGACGTACCGCTCGACATCGAGCTCGAAGCCGTGCGGTGGGGCGGGTTCGACCCTGCGCGCGTTGCCGAGGCGTTTGGCGAGCTGCGCTTCACCTCGCTGCTCGATCGCGTCTTGGCCACCGATGGTCTGGCGCCGGCGGCCCCGGACGCAACCGCTGCAGCCGCCCCCGGCGGGGCGTGGTCCGTGATCGTGGAAGGGGCTGCGCTCGACCGGCTCTCCAAGTGGGCGGGACGTGATGAGTGGCTTGGTGTCGCGCTCGACGACGGGACGGCGGAGTCTCTCTTCGCGGTGCGCAGGGACCTCGCGATATCCTGTGGCGATGAGGTCGCGGTCGTCGGTGGCGAGGACACTCCGAAGGCGTTCGCTACGCTGCTCTCGGGCGCGCGCCTCGCTGGGGGGGACGTCAAGATCCTGCTCCACGAGCTCTGCCCGCCGGTCTCCGATGGGCGCTGCGACGTCTCGTTCGACGCAGCGGAACCCGAGCGGCTCTTCGACTGCGGCGTGGCAGCGTACCTGCTCGAGTCGAATCGCTCTGCGTACACGCTCGACGCGCTTGCGGCCGACTACCTCGGCGCTCCGCTCCCCGAGCCGACCGAGGAGCGGGGGCGTGCGGCCGTCGAGGCACACGCCGCCGCCGCGCTCGCTCCGGTACTCGAGGCGCGACTCGCCGAGGACGGCTCAACTGAGTGCTTCGAGCGCATCGAGATGCCGCT
>JACUUN010000100.1 GCA_014859265.1 Coriobacteriia bacterium | reverse complement strand
GCGGCAAACCGCTTGTCGCCTCGCTGGTCCACCGCTTGCGTTGGTAAGCTCCCATCACTAGCGCCTCCCCTTAGTAAGGTTTGTACGATAAACCTAACTAAGGAGTCAACCAGTTTCTATTGAAGGCTGGCTGGCCGCACCGCTGTTGGCGCCACCCAACTCGCAGGTGTCCGGCTACTCGACCCGATACCCCATGGCCCGATACCCGCGCAGCCGCTTCTCCCACATCCTGGCGAGCATGGGGTGGATCTCATCCACGTAGTCGTAAACGATGACCTCGCGTTTGTCGTCGTGAAGCCGGTGCAGTCGGCCAGCATACTGTTGAAGTGTCCCCCGCCACGAGATCGGCATCGCCAGGAACAACGTGTCGAGCCGTGCGTCGTCGAAGCCCTCCCCGATAAGCCTCCCCGTCGCCACAAGCACGCGCGGCTCTCCCTCTGGCACGGCGGCCATCCGCTCATTGAGTTCGGCACGCTTACGAACCCCCGCACCACTCGACAGCGCGAACACGTGCGCGATGCGCTCGGAGAGCGCCCGTGCCAACGCATCCCGATGCGCCGTGCGTTCGGTGAGGACGACAGGAGAGCGCCCATCGGCCACCGCCACTGTCACATCTTCGACAATCTGGACGTTCCTGGCCTCATCTTCTGCGAGCAGCCGATAGACCTCCTGGATGCCATCCGCGGCGAGCGCTGTGACCCCGAAGCCAGTGACTCGCTTCCTGACGAGGTGCTCGAACGGTCGCGCCGCCGCCTGCTTCTTCGCACTCGTCTTGTAGCGGACCGGACCGCACTGCATGGTGATGATCGGGTGGTGGCCGTCCTTGCGTATCGGCGTAGCCGTCAATCCGAGTACGTAGCGCGCCCGGGCCGAGCGCAAGATCGCCTCGAAACTGTATGCGGATACGTGATGGCATTCGTCGACGACCACCTGACCGTACTCGGACACGATATCGTCCACCTGACCGCGCCTCACAAGCGACTGCATGACTGCGATGTCGAGGCCCCCTGACGGCCGTCGTTTGCCGCCGCCGATCACACCTATATCGCCCGGCATCTCCAGAAAAGTCGTCAGACGCTCCTTCCACTGTTCCATCAATTCGCGCCTGTGCACCAGCACAAGCGTGCTCACACCCCTCTCGGCGATGATCTTCGCCGCCACGACGGTCTTTCCGAACGCGGTCTCGGCGCTCAGCACGCCATCCTCGTGTGCGAGCAACGCCTTGACCGCTCGACGCTGTTCAGGCCTGAGCGTCCCTGCGAAACGCGCGAGCAGCGTGGTTCCCGTCGTGCGCTCATCAGCAATCTCCAGTCGGGAGCCGTAGCCCTCCACGATCTCTCGCACCTCGTCGAGGCACCCTCGTGGTAGCCCGACGTGTTCGTCGAACTCCTGCGCGCACGCGACCACTCGCGGTTTGTCGTAAGTAGGCAACCGCATAGCTTGAGCACGATAGAACTCGGGGTTCTCGAACGCAGCGAGACGCATCATCTGATCGATCAAGGAGTCCGGCAGCCCTGCCTTCTCCATGTACATCAGGTTGGCTCGTACAGCGCGAACGATTGGCGGAACCTTCCCAACGAGTTCCGGGCGGACCGATGGCGGAGGCGGGGCGACGACCCATGGCGTGCCGCCGCCTCTGTCTTCGGACGGATACGTGCGTACGCCAAGGATTCCGCCGGCGGACCCCACCTTCTCAAGCAGCGCATCGACCTCGCCTGCCGTGAGCCGCCGAATCGACCCGAGGAACGCCCACTGATCCGTAAACGGCAGGAACTCGGCGTCGACGAACAACGTACGGCCACGCTCCCGTACCTCACGTTGAAGGGGCAGCGCGATCAGGTTACCGAAGCCGCCACGCGGCAGGGTGTCTTGGCTCGGGAACAGCCTGTCATACGATGCCAGCGAAACCACACGGCGGCGCCGAGCCGCGAGGGTCAGCAATGCGGACCCGAGTCGGCGAGCGCTCGCCGCGACGACGGGCTCGCTGAAGAAGATCCACAGATGGGCGCCTGCGCCAGAACGCGAGATCTCGACTACCGCAGGCACTCCGTTTTCGATGCATGTCTCGAGGACCGTGGACACCTCGTCGCGCCAGGCGGCGTCATCGAAGTCGATCGCCAAGAATCCGCATGTCTCGTCCTCGAGCATCGGATACACCCCGAGCACGCTGCGGCCAATCAGGTGGTCCTCCACCGCTCCGTCGTCCAGCGCTACCAGGTCACGATGCGCGCAGTCAGCACACTTCACCCGGCGCTTATCGCACACGCCGTCACGCCACTCGTTAGCGCACACGGGTGCGTACCCGCTCTTGCCGGACTTCTTGCTCACCCAGCGCTTCGCGAATACATCCTCTCGCCCGCGGAAGAGCGAGCGGAACAGGGCGATCTTGGCCGCTGAAGGAGACGTGGACGTGACTGACGGCTCCGCAGGTGCTGCAATGCACTCACTGACCACAAGCGATTGTGGCTGGGTCCGCAATCCGAGTTGCTCGCGAAGTTGATCGTTCTCTTCGCGCAGCAGGAGGTTCTCTCGGCGAAGGAGATCGAGTTCATCATGGCGTGAAGCGTCGATCAAGAACGGATCTGCGGAGCCCCGATCGACTCCCCGGACGCTCGAGTCCTCTTCGACCTCAGGGTCCCTGAAGCGGCGCGCGTCCTCCCCCATCAGCCCTCGTTCCCGAAGCCAGCATTCCTCAAAGCGCCCATCAGCTCAGCGCAAAGAGCCGCACATGAGGCCGCTATGACGTCTGGCGGCTCTGGCGCTGCAGCTTCCGCAGCAAGAAGGCTCCCTGTCGATTCTACTGTAGCGAACAAAGCGGGCAACGAGGCGACCGCCTCGCGTGTCACGCCCCCGGCAACCTCGTCCCCCGACAGCCTGACGATGGCAGCTGCCAACCGGTCACCGGGAATCGCTCGCATGATGCGCAGCACGTCCAGCGCATCCTTGGGCTTCACCCGATCAGCCCTTCCACGTTGCAGCACCCCGTCCCTCACGCGTTCGGACACCTTGATGATCTTCGAGATCAACAGCGCCGCGGGGCCTGCCACCTTGACCGTGACTCTCCGGTCATCACCATCCTCGAGTGCAGCAATCTCCATCTCGGAATGATCGACCAGCGCCGCTTCCAGCCCGTGCACCTTGAGCATCGCTGACCGTTCGTGCGGAGGTATCCGTGCGGCACGGCGTCCAGAACCGCCGAACGCTTCAGGAACCAGGAGGTCTACAGTCACGGTCGCTGGCACGCCCCCGATCTCGCGCGCCGAAGCCCACACGCCCACGAGTTGCCGTCCGTGCCGCTCGTCGAGCCAGAAGTTCGCGGTACGCATCGCAGCAGCGATCTCGGGTTCATCGCCGAGGAGACGCGGGTCGATCACCACGTCGCCGTCGGTGGTGTACTCGGCCACAGCCAGATCGGCTGACCCGGTGTGGAGGTATATCGCCTGCGCTCCCACCAGTACCAGCGCCTGCCGCTGCCTCTCCAGGGCATCGAATGCATCCAAGAGCGCCCGACGCGCAACGATGTACTCTTCGCTATGCACGCCAGACACTCTCGTTCCTGAGCATCCACTCGATCAGCGCCTCAGCTTCTTCCGGAGCGCGTCCGGAGGAGGTCAGCAGGTCGACCGCCACCTGCGAGGGAGCGGCATAGACCAGCCCTTCGTCAGTGACAGTACGTTCGAACACGACCTTGTCTGCGGGCTCCACCAGAAGCACGTTGGCACCAACATCGGCAGGAGTCAGCCCGAAGCGTTCAGCCACACGTCCCGGCCGAGGCAGATAGACAACACCGAGCCGGGCAGGAGCAACCGGAGACCATCGCGCTGCGGCAAGAGACCCGGTGATGGCATACTCACCGTCAGTGCCCGACGGCAACTCGCGCAATGCGTCCAGCAAGGCGGGCAGCCCACGCGGCTGAACGTAGCTGGTCGCGATGTTCGTGCCCGTGAGCGAGTAGTCCTTCGCCCAGGCTCGGAGGAGGTTCATCCAGTCCGTTCGCACGACCGGACCACGAGGTTTGCGGTCGATCAAGTCCTCACGCTCGAGCATCGCAAGCAAGCGAGACACGTAGCCCGCGTCCACATCCGCAATCCGTGCGATCTCACGTGTGCCGAGTGGTGGAACGTAGTCGACAAGCGTGCGCACCACTCGCCCGGCCTTGGCCCCCTTGAGAGAGCGTGCCGGTCGCTGAGACGGCTCAGGATCGCGAGCCGCTCCTGTCCGCTCGATCGCCACCGCCGGCAAATCGAGTCGCAGGTACATGTTGCCGGTCAGGTCGACGTAGCCCGCACCGAGCGCACGCAAGCGCTCGCGAGTTCGCTCACCCAGGAAGCGAGCGACAACGACAGGTTTGACGTCCTTCCCTTCGAATCGACGCATCTCCGTTCGCAAGACCAGGGACTCGACATCTTTGGGGTCTAATCGGCGCTTGATCTCGACGGCTAGGGTCGCAACGGAGCCACCCGGAGCAGCAATCCGCAGAAGCGCATCGGGCCCAGGGACGTAAGACTCGCGAGCGAGGACATCCACCCGCCACGCCTGCGGTAGACGAGTTCGCAGCTCTTCGATGCCCTGCTCGAGCAAAGTGTTGTCTGAAATATCACTGTTGCGCATCATGCACAACAGCCTACTCTCAGGCAACACTGAGTGCAAGTGCCATCAGCATACCTGACCATGCTGGCATTGCGCCGACGCACTCCCTCATCCTGCCGGACTGGGAGCCTCCTCCTTGGGGGGCGCACCCGAATGAGCGCAGGAGTCGCCAACCCTAACTCCCTGCCCAGGA
>JACUUN010000099.1 GCA_014859265.1 Coriobacteriia bacterium | reverse complement strand
CTGCCGGCGTTTAACTTCGACGCCTACCTCTCGCTCGCGCCGGTGATGACGCTCGTCTACCTCGCGGGCGGCTACATCTACGGCCTCTACGAGCCCGAGCGAACCGAGAACGTCTGGGCGCTCTCCCGCGCCGCGTTCTCGGCCATCACGCTCGGCGCGGTCCTGACGGCGGCGATCTCGTTCTTCGGCGGCCCGCGATTCTTCGCCTTCTCGCGACTCGCAATCCTGATCGGCTGGACGATCGACATCGTGCTCGTGGTGGGGTGGCGCCTCGTGTTCATGCGCGTGGCGTCGATTCGCTGGCCCGAGCAGCGGGTACTCATCGTGGGCATCGGCAGGCTCGCGCGCGAACTCGCCGCTGAACTGCAGAGCCGGTCTCGCTGGGGCTACCGGGTAGTGGGGCTGCTAGCGCCCGAGGGGGCGGGCGAGGTGGCAGGTGTCGCCGGCGGTCAGGGACCGCCGGTGCTCGGCACGGTCGACGATGCTGCGGGCCTAGTGGCCGAGCACGGGATCGATCGCCTCATCGTGGTCTCCCCGGTCGAGCTGCGCGACTTCATCGAGCGGCTCACCGTCGCCGACGAGATCGACGTGCGCATCGACGTGGTGCCCGAGCTCTACGAGGTCTTCATCGGCACGCTCGACAGCGTCGTCGCCGACATCCCGCTCATGGAGATCACCCGCACCGGCACGCCGCAGTGGTACGGCGCGGTCAAGCGCGTCACCGACATCGTCGCCTCGGCCCTGCTTATCCTGCTGCTCTCACCGGTCCTGCTGCTCTCGGCGCTCGCGGTGCTGCTCACGATGGGCTGGCCGGTCCTCTACGTGCAGGAGCGCTCAGGCCGCGACCTGCGCCCCTTCAAGCTGTTCAAGTTCCGCACGATGGTGCGCGATGCCGAGGCAGCCTCCGGCCCGGTGCTTGCAGCCGAGGACGACGCGCGCATCACGCCGGTCGGGCGCTTCCTGCGCACCTACCGCCTCGACGAGCTGCCGCAGCTTTTCACCATCCTCATCGGTGACATGAGCTTCGTCGGTCCCAGGCCCGAGCGGCCGTACTTCACGGAGCGGTTCTGCGCCGAGATTCCCGGCTACCGCGAGCGTTTCCGGATCAAGCCGGGCGCGACCGGGCTCGCGCAGGTTTCTGGAGATTATGCGACGACTCCCGAACGCAAACTGAAATACGACCTCATCTACCTGTATCATCAGACGTTGTCCATGGACCTGCAGATCGTCGTCGATACGGTGCGTGTCGTGCTCACCGGCAGGGGTGCGAGATAGGAGAGCGCGTGGCCAAGTCCGGCAAGGGGCGCCAGAAAGACGCACCTTCGAGGCGGTCCGTCGCGCCCGCTGCACCCCCGATGTCGACCGCCCAGCGTGTCGCGTGGGTCGCCTTACACGTGCTCGTCTTCTCGGTCCCGCTCGCGATGGGCAACTGGACATGGCTGCCTGGCGTGACGATGCCCTTCACCTTCGACCAGTTCGACATCGTCAAGGTATTCGCGCAGCGCGGCGTCACGCTTGTCGCGTTCGCCGCGTGGGCATTCCACATCCTCGTCAACGGTGGCACGGTGCGCCGCACGAAGGTGGACTATCTCATCCTCGTCGTGCTGGGATGGATTGCGCTCTCCACGGTCTTCTCGGTGCAGGTGCCGACCGCCGTGTTCGGCAAGTACCGGCGATTCGAGGGCCTCATCTCGTTCGTGAACTACGCGACGATGTACTTCCTCGCGGTGCAGTTCCTCGACCGCGTCTCGCGTGTCCGCTCGCTCGCCCGCACGCTCTTCTTCTCGGGCACGCTCGTGAGCTTCTACGGCGTGCTGCAGTACCTTGGGATAGATCCGCTGACCTGGGGTCGGCTGCCCTTCGAGCCGAATCGCGCCTTCTCGACGTACGGCAACCCCGACCTGCTCGGCGGGTTCCTCGTCATCGCGCTTCCGGTCGCTCTCGGCTTGGCGCTTTCCGAGAAGGACTACCGCTGGCGCATCGGGTACTGGGCCGGGTTCCTGCTCACCATGGTCTGCTGGATCGTCGCGTTCACCCGCGGCGCCTGGATCGGGGGCGCGGTCGCGCTCATTGTCCTCGGCATAGCAGCGTGGCGGATGCGCACGAAGCTCACGATGGTCGATTGGTCGTTCTCCGGCGGTATTGCCGCACTCTCCGCGCTCGTGGTCGTGCGCAGCCTCGCGTCCGAGCACGCGGTGCTTAACGTGTGGAAGCGCCTCGTCTCGATCTTCGACTTCGGCTCGGGTAGCGCGCTCACGCGCTTTCAGATATGGGACGCAGCGTGGCGCGCGACGCTCGACCGGCCGGTCTTCGGCTTCGGGCCTGACACGTTCCGGCTCGTGTTTCCGGGCTACAAACCGGTCGAGTACGTGCAGGTGGCCGGCCACATTTCGGTTGCCGACAACGTGCACAACTACTTCCTGCAGCTCGCCACCGCCATAGGCATCCCGGGGATGCTGCTGCTCTACGGGCTGTTCGCGGCCGTGGCGGTGCTCTCGTTCCGTACGGCCTTCGTGCGGCCCGAGTCCGACACCGACAACGCGCGGCTCATCGTCTCGGCGTTCTGGGCCGCTGCGGTCGGCTACGTCGTTCACCTGACGTTCGGGATTTCGGTTACCGGCTCGACGTTCCTGCTCTGGATCGCGATGGCCGCGCTCATGGCGCCGGGTGTCCGGACGGTCGAGGTCCGCGCGCCCTCGTGGGGGACGATCGCCGCGGGTGCGGTCATCGTGGTGGTCGCGATCGCCTCGGCCGGCAATATCGTGTACGTGCGAGCCGACAACCACTACCTCAAGAGCCGCCTCGGTGGCTCGTACGAGCAGCGGCTCACGCATGCCGAGGCATCAGTGCGCCTGAATCCGTACAACGATATGTACCGTGCAGAGGTCGGCGTCGTGTACTCGGATGCCTTTCGCTCGCTGCTGCAGCAGGCACGCAACGAACAGGAAGCGGGTGGCGATCCCGGTCCTGCCCTCGAGCAGGCCGAGCGCGTCTTCCGGCTCGCCGAGGCTTCTCTGCTTGAGACGATCGCCTTCATTCCACGCGAGTACGACAACTACCTCTTCGTCACCAACCTCTACAACCTCGCCGGGGAGACGCTCTCGGGACGCTACTACGCCGATGCGATTGAATGGGCGCGCAAGGGTATAGAGGTAAGCGAGTTCGGCCCGGGTATCCGCTTCCAGTACGCAGTGGCTCTCAGCGGCACGGGGGACCTCGAGGCAGCGGAGCGCGAGCTGCTTGCGGCGATGGAGATGGACCAGCGCTACGTCGAGCCACGGTTTCTCCTCGGCGACATCTACCTTCGGCAGGGCGACGCCGCCGCTGCCCTCGAGCAGCTCGAGCGGGTGCGCGAACTCGAGCCTGGCTATCCAGGCATCGATGAGCTTATAGAGTCCGCGGCAGGGACTACCGGAGCCGGGAGCGAATGACGCGGCAGTGTCAGTAGAGGGAAGGAACCAGCGATGACGCCACGTAAGGTACCCCCCACCACCATCCAGCGCCTTCCGCTCTACCTGCGCTGTCTTGTGCAGGCGAGCGCCATGCACATGCCGGTCGTGAACTCGGTCCAGATCGCCGAGATGGCCGGTACCAACGCAGCACAGGTGCGCAAGGATCTCTCCTACCTGGGCGAGTTCGGCACGCGGGGCATCGGCTACGATGTCGACTCGCTCATCACCCACCTCTCGAAGCAGCTCGGCCTGACCGAGCACCGCCGCGTGGCGATCGTCGGCTTCGGCCGCCTCGGCAGCGCGCTGCAGCGTTATCCCGGTTTGGAGGAGCGCGGCATGAAGGTGGTCGCAATCTTCGACGCCGACTCCGCGAAGGTCGGCACGGCTGTCAAAGGAGTGACGGTTAAGAGTATCGACGACCTCGAGGAAGTCGTGAAGCGCGAGGACGTCGAGATCGCGATCATCACCGTTCCGGGGAAGTACGCTCAGGACGTTGTGGACCGCCTGGTCGCCTCCGGCGTGCGGGCCATCATGAACTTCGCGCCGGTGCACCTGCATGTCCCCGAGGGTGTCGAGGTGCGGCAGGCTGACGTGGCAGGTGAGTTGCAGATACTATCGTTCCACCTCAACCTGCGGAGGACGTCTGCGTGACCGGTAGGCGAGCCACAGGCTCCGCCGCAGGCGCCGAGCGCGCTCCGCGCTGGCTCATCCTGACTTTCGTCGCCCTGCTTGCCGGCGTCATCGTCGTATGGTCCACGCTCGCCCACGCGGTGGTCACGCAGGTGCGCTACACGGGTCCCGGGCAGGAGGAGATCGACGCGCGCCGCGAGGCGGTCCGCGAGGCGCCGCGCAATCCGGGCGCACTCCTCGCGCTCGCCTACGCCTACCAGCAGGCGGGGCGTTACGACGATGCGCTGTTCACCTACGAAGCGGTGCTCGAGGTGCTGCCCATCGAGACCGCCGCTCTCTACAACAAGGGTGTGATACTGCTCGAGCTCGGGGACAGTGCCGCTGCCGAGGAGGCGCTGCGGTCCGCGCTCGAAGTCAACCCTGGCCACGCGCTATCTGCGGCCGCACTCGCCGGGCACTTCGCCTCGCAGCGTGAGTACGAGTCCGTGCTTGAGGTGGTGCTGCCAGCTCTGGAGGCCAGCCCGAGTGCGGCCGATCTGCACTACCTCGCGGGTGCTGCTCTTGAGAATCTCGGGAACCCCGATCAGGCCGAGGAGCACTACCGCCTCGCACTCGCGTACTACCCGGACCTGCGCGAGGCCCGAGAGGCGCTCGAGCGACTCGGGGTGGCGCCATGAGCAGTCGTCGCCGTGCGCTGTTCACCCGCAGG
>JACUUN010000098.1 GCA_014859265.1 Coriobacteriia bacterium | reverse complement strand
TCAGGATCCGATCAATTGGCAGGCGCGTCGGTCAGATCGCTAACCCGGGCGTCCAGCAGTCTCGGCGTCCGCACGTTAGACTCGGGGCAGGAAGCGTTCGCTGCGCCTCGCAGCTGACGCCCAAGAGCGTTAGCCAGTGACACACGAAGCGGCGCGCTAGGAGCCTGTCGGGAAATGGTTTAGTTCGCGCGCACCCTGGCCCGGGTGAGGATGCCCCCGTAGAATGGTGTAGACGCCGAAACGGAAGGTCGACACCATGGCCCGGGAGTTCCTGCCCTACGATCCCGACCAGCAGTTCCTACTACCGCCGAGCATGCGGGAGTGGGTACCGGAGGACCACCTGGTCTGGTTCGTCTCCGATCTGGTGGACTCCCTCGATTTGTCCGGCGTCCTATCCGCCTACGAGAAGAGCGACTTGCGGGGCCGCCCCGGTTACAACCCGGTCATGATGACGAAGTTGCTCGTGTACGCCTACGCGGTCGGAAAGCCCTCCTCCAGAGGAATCGAGAGAGCGTGCTTCGAGGACATCCCCTTCCGCGTGCTCTCCGCAGACAACCATCCCGACCACACGAGTATCGCTGATTTCCGCAAAGCGCACCTCGCGGCGCTTTCCGGTCTGTTCGTGGCTGTGCTCGCTTTGTGCAGGCAGGCCGGCCTGGTCAAGCTCGGACATGTCTCACTCGACGGCACCAAGGTCAAGGCCGACGCCTCCAAGCACAAGGCCATGAGCTACGGCCGTATGTGCGCGGCTGAGGCGGACCTCGAAGCCGAGGTCGCCCGCCTGCTCGCCGAGGCCGAGAGCGTCGACGCCGAGGAGGACGCGCACTACGGTCCCGGCCGTCGTGGCGATGAGCTGCCCGTCGAACTCGCCACACGCACGAGCCGGCTTGAGAGGATACGCGAGGCCAAGGCGGCCTTGGAGGCTCGTGCGTGCGAGAAGGCCTCCGCCGAGGTGGAGGAGGCGGAAAAGCGTGTGGCTGAACGTGAGCGCAAGGAGGCCGCGCACGGCGGGAGGCTCCCCGGCCGCCGCCCGTCGGTCCCGGACCCGGACAAGGCCCAGCCCCGCGACAGGGACCAGCGCAACTTCACCGACCCGGACTCCCGCATCATGGTGGACGGTGCGACCGGCTCCTTCGTCCAGGCCTACAACGCGCATGCCGCCGTGGATGAGGACTCGCAGATCATCGTGTCCGCATCGGTGACGCAGCAGGCCAACGACAAGCTGACCCTCCTCCCGCTGCTCGAACAGATCGAGGGACACCTCGGCGCGCTGCCAAAGCACGCGTCCGCGGACTCGGGGTTCTACAACGAGTCCGTCCTGACGGATGCGAAGCTCTCGGGAGTGGAGTGCTACGTGCCTCCTGAGAAACGGATCCGGACACCGCTCGCGAACACCATGCGGGAGACGCTCGCGAGCGAGACCGGCGCGGCCATCTACAGGAAGCGCAAGGCGATCGTGGAACCGGTCTTCGGCCAGATCAAGGAGGCGCGCGGCTTCAGACGTTTCAGCTTCCGTGGACTGACCGCGGTGAGTCAGGAGTGGGATCTCATCTGCCTGACCCACAACCTGCTCAAGCTCCACCGGGCCGGGGTGCGCCCAATCCCCGCCTGACCGGGGTCGGCACCACCCCCGTCACGCCGAAGAGACGCCGATGACGGCCTTCCGTGCTGCGAAAGAGCGTCCAGCGCCCGATGTTGCGAGTTCGAGAGCCTCAGAATCGGTCCGCCTCCGCCAACTGCCCGATTCCGCACTGATTTCCCGACAGGCTCCTAGCACCATCAGCACGTACGAACTGCTACCCCTCGCCACATTCGCTGGCAATCGCTCTTGACCACTATGTCACTTAGTCATATACTGGCTATGATACAAACACACTTACGTGACCGGAGTGGCTTCTTGTGAACCTGACCGTAGTCTCGATCAACGCCATCGCCCTGGCGTGTCTCGCGTTATCGCTCTTCAAGGAACGCACCAAGACCGCCCGGGCTCTGCGAATCGCACTCAAGTCCGGGATCGGTCTTGCACCCACGTTGCTGACCATCCTGGTTCTCATCGGGCTCGTGCTCGGTTTCGTGCCCCTGGAGACGATCGGTCGCATTCTGGGCGAGGGTAGCGGCGCCGGCGGGGTGCTCACGGCCGCGCTGCTCGGCTCGGTCCTCCACATCCCGTCGCTCGTCTCGTTCCCTCTCGGCGGGTCGCTGATGAAGGCGGGGGCGTCGGCTAGCGTCGTGGCGGTCTTCATCACCACTCTCACGATGGTCGGGTTCGTTACCATCCCAGTCGAGATACGCGTCCTGGGCAAGCGTTTCACGTTTCTGCGCAACGGATTGAGCCTCGTCGCTGCTGTCATCATCGGTCTGCTCGTGGGGGTGGTCGCATGAGGCCGGGCATGCAAGGACGAGGTGCGCCGCCGGCTCAACCGGAGAAGGGGAGTCCCGTTCGCGGGTGGGCGGTGTTGGCGGCGATGGTCGCGGCGGCAGCGCTCCTTCTGATCGCGTTCCCCGAACAGCGCGACCCCTCTTTCGCCGCGTTCTGGGAGTTCCTGCTCGAGATGATCTGGGTCATGCCGGCGGTGCTCGTGATCATGGGTCTCTTCGCGGTCTGGATACCCAAGGAGGCGGTCAGCCGCTACATG
This sequence comes from Coriobacteriia bacterium, assembly GCA_014859265.1. GTDB lineage: Bacteria > Actinomycetota > Coriobacteriia > Anaerosomatales > SLCP01 > SKKZ01. The sequence continues at coordinate 2,187 of JACUUN010000098.1, read as the reverse complement.
GGGCATGAGTCCGGTGCTCGGGGGATGCTGATCGCGCTCGTTTTCGGCACGCTGCCCACCGGACCGCTCTACGCGGCCTTCCCGCTCACCAAGGGGCTGCTAGAGAAAGACGCGTCCCCCGCGAACGTGTTTGTCTTCCTGGCTGCGTGGGCGTGCATCAAGATCCCGCAGGAACTCATCGAGCTCCAGTTCCTCGGCTGGTGGTTCACGCTGGCCCGCTTCGTATCCACCGTCGTGGTGATCGTCGCGATGGCGTTCGTGTTCCAGCGCCTGCTCGGCAAGAGGGAGGTTGCGCATGACGACGTGTGACCACGCTTCAGCCGGTCAACCGCCCGTCGGCGCACGAAGGTTGAACCGCTTCGTGGTGCCAGGCGTGTTGCTCCTGCTGGCAGAGGAGCCAACGCACGGGTACGAGCTGGGTTCCAGGCTCGCTGCTGTTGGGTTCATTGAGAACGAGAACGACACTGCGCTCGTGTATAGGGCTCTCGGTACCCTGAGCGCCCAGGGCTGCATCACGGCCAGTGAAGAGCCGGGCGAGGGCGGTCCGCCACGCAAGGTCTACGCCCTCGCCCCAAGCGGTCGCGAGCTGCTGGAGGAGTGGCGAGCCGTGATCGAGGAGCGCGTGAATGTTCTGTCGCGCTTCCTTGAGCGGTACGTAGCGCTGGAGTCCGAGGAGGACGACTGAACATGAAGACGTTCGATATCAGCAACATGGAGGCGTTCGGGTACGACCAGCGGTCGAGAAACGTGTTCCACGAGACCCCCGAGTTCAAGATGCGGGTGATCGACCTGCCGCCCGGCGGAAGCATCCCGCTTTGCGAGATGGCATCCCATGTCGTGTTCGTGTGCGTGGACGGCGAGGCGTTCGTCACTGTCAACGGTGAAGAGACGACGCTCACTCCCCCTCAGGGTGTGGTGACTGAACCCGCCTCCGTGTCCATGAGGACGGATGTGGGCGCGAAGCTGCTGGGCGTTCAGGTCACCCCAGCGTCACTCGTCTGATGGTTAGAACGCATCGGATATGCTGAGGGTGCTAACCCGCGGATCCAGACAACGCGGCCATGCGAGGTATCCTTGACCGCAGAGGCCGGTCGGCCGCGTTGCATCGGACTCTCGACGAAAGCGAGGCCAAGTGACCCGCCACTCCATTCACAGCGACGGTGCCCCCGAGGCCGTCGGTCCGTACTCTCAAGGCGTCTGGGCAGGTGATCTGTTGTACTTGTCCGGCCAGGCGCCGCTCGACCCGGCGACCGGCAAGCTTGTCGAGGGCGGTGTCGGACCACAGACGCAGCGGGTGTTCGACAACCTGGAAGCGGCGCTCGCTGGCACCGGCCTTACGATGGACGATGTCGTCAAGTGCAACGTGTTTCTCATCGACATGGGCGACTTCGCCGCGATGAACGAGGTCTACGGCCAGCGGTTCGCACCGCCGTTCCCAGCTCGAAGCACCGTCGCCGTCGCGGGGCTGCCGCTCGGCGCGCGAGTCGAGATCGAGCTGATCGCGAAGCGGCCCCGAGTTGAGGCAGGACTCGACACTCTGGGAGGGTGAGTCCATGGCACAAGGTAGGCTGCGCCGCCTCGCCGCCTTCTCAAACGACCCCGAAGGCGGCAACCCTGCGGGAGTCTGGATCGGCGAGACGCTCCCCAGCGATGACGAGATGCAGCGGATCGCTGCTGAAGTCGGATACTCCGAGACCGCGTTCGTCGCACCGACGCACGGGGTCGAGCGCACGATCCGCTACTTCAGCCCGGAGCGCGAGGTCACGTTCTGTGGTCACGCGACCATCGCTGCCGGCGTCGCACTCGGTGATGCGGACGGCGACGGCACATACCACCTGCACACACCAGTCGGGGAGGTGCCTGTCGCAGTCTCCATCCATGACGGTGTACGCGAGGCATCGTTGACCTCAGTGGAACCCGAGTTCGTCCTCGCCAGTCCTGAGCTCGTCTCGGAAGCCCTGTCGACGTTGCGTTGGAGCACGTCCGACCTCGATTCGGCGATCCCGCCTGCGCGCGCGTTCGCAGGGGCTTGGCACCTCGTGCTCGCCGTCGCGGACACGCTGCGTTTGACCGATCTGCACTACGACTTCGATGCGCTCAAGACGCTCATGCTTCGGGAGGGCCTGACCACACTCCAGCTCATCTGGCGTGAAAGCTCTACTGTGTTTCGGTCACGCAATCCGTTCA
>JACUUN010000097.1 GCA_014859265.1 Coriobacteriia bacterium | reverse complement strand
GACCGGGCGAGCACCGGTCAGCTCATCACCCGGGTGACGAGCGATGTCGACCTAGTCCGCGAATTCGTCGGGGGTGGCCTCGTGCAGGCTGTCTCTGCGGTACTGCTGCTGATGGGCGCTGTCGTGCTGCTGCTCTCGATGAACACCACGCTCGCGCTCGTCGCGTTCACCGTGGTTCCGGGCACACTCGCGGTGCTCCTGCTGTTCGTGCGCCGCCTCGGACCGATGTTCCGCGACTTCCAGAAACGGCTTGGTGCACTCAATACCGTGCTGCAGGAGAACATCGCGGGTGCGCGGGTCGTGCGCGCCTTCGCGCGCGAGGAGTTCGAAATCGCGCGGTACCGGGAGGCCGACGAGGCGCTGCTCGAACAGGGGCTGTCGGTGCGCCGAACCGTTGCCAACGCCTTCCCGCTGCTCTTCGGTGTAGGCACGCTCGGAGTCGGTGTCGTCACAATCGCCGGTGCCGCGCAGATCATCAACGGCACGCTCACCGTTGGCCAGCTGGTGGCGTTCACCTCCTACCTCTTCCTGCTCCTCCAACCGCTCTTCATCATCGGCTTCGGGGCGCAATCCATCGCACGGGCAGGCGCAAGCGCTGAGCGGCTCTTCGAGGTGCTCGACGCGCCCGTCGAGGTTGCCGAGAAGATGGATGCGGTCGCCTTGCGCGAAACGCGGGGACGCGTGGAGTTCCGTGACGTCCACCTGCGCTACCCCGGCGACACGCGCGAAACGCTCGCGGGCATCACGTTCTCGGTTGAGCCCGACACCGTCGTGGCGGTGGTGGGCGCGACCGGCTCGGGCAAGACAAGCCTCGTGAACCTCGTGCCCCGCTTCTACGACGTGAGCGACGGCGACGTGCTCGTCGACGGCCACAATGTGCGCGATCTAACCATCTCGAGCCTGCGCAAGCGCATCGGCGTCGTCATGCAGGACTCGGTGCTCTTCTCCGGCTCGGTGCGCGACAACATCGCCTACGGCCGGCCGGACGCCACCGACGCCGACGTTGAGGCTGCTGCCCGGGCGGCACAGGCGCACGACTTCATCCTTGCGCTCCCGCAGGCATACGCCACCCGTGTAGGCGAACGGGGCATCAAACTCTCCGGCGGGCAGCGCCAGCGCATCGCCATCGCGCGGGCACTACTGATCGATCCGCGCATCCTCATCATGGACGACTCGACCTCGAGCGTTGACGCCGAGACAGAGGCTGCGCTCCGTGAGAATCTCGGCATCCTCATGGAGGGGCGGACCACCTTCGTGGTCGCTCAACGCCTCTCAACAGTGCGCCGGGCCGATCTCATCGTCGTGCTGGAGGACGGCCGCGTAGCAGACCTCGGCGCGCATGAAGAGCTGCTCGCCTCAAGCTGCGTCTACGCCGAAATCGCCTCGAGCCAACTCGTCGGTGGGGAACAGCTCGATATCCCCGGGACGTGTGCCATCGAGGGCGGTGAGGCATGATGGCACGCGGCGGCGGTTCCCTGAAGTCTCTCGCAAAGAAGGAGCGGCCCCGGTCCGCCTGGGGCGCCATCCGACGCCTGCTGCGGTACTTGCTCCCCTACCGCGCGGAGGTCGCCATCGCACTGTTGTGGCTGCTGGTCACGTCGGGTGCTACCGCCGCCCAGCCCGCGCTGACCGGGCTCGTCATCGATACGGCCGTCGATGCGACGGCAACGGATGCGGGTGCCGGCGTCCTCCTCATCCCGGGGCTACTACTTGTGGGCGCCGCGCTGGTGGGCTGGTGGTCCCAGCGCGCGCAGATCCTGCGGCTCGGCATGGCAGGGCAGCGAGCGCTCTTCGAGGTCCGCGAAGAGGTCTTCGCCACGATCCAGCGGCTCTCGGTCTCCTACTTCGAGAGCGTGGAGTCGGGCGACCTCATGAGCCGCCTCATCAACGACATCGAGACGCTCAACTCCTTCCTCTCGCAGGGGTTCCGTCGCGTTCTCGGCGCGGCGCTCGGCATCGTCGCCACACTCGCTGGAATGCTCATCGTCGACTGGCGGCTTGCACTCGTCACGCTCGCTGTCGTGCCAGTGATGCTAGGAGCCACTCGGCTCTTCGGCTACATCGCACGTCAGGCCTTCCGCCGACGACAGGAGGCGATCGGTGACGTCTCCGCAACTCTCGCCGAGGAGCTTGCGGGCATCAAGGTCTCCCAGGCGTTCAACCGCATCGACGCTGACCGCGGGGGATTCATGTCCCGCAACGCTGCCAACCGCGACGCCAACGTGACCGCGTCCGCCGTCTCCTCGGCGTTCACCCCGACACTCGCCGTCATCTCTTCGATGGCGACCGCGCTCGTTGCCGCATTCGGCGGATGGCTCGCCATGCAGGACCTCGTGACCATCGGTGTGGTCGTCGCGTTCTTCGGCTACGCGCGCTCCTTCTTCAACGCGGTGAGCCAGCTCTCGAGCCTGTATGCCGAGACTCAGTCGGCACTCGCGGGCGGAGAGCGCGTCTTCGCACTCCTCGACACGGTGAGCGAGGTCGCCGATGCGCCTGATGCCCACGAGCTCACCGACGTGCAGGGTCGAGTCGAGTTCCGGAGTGTGTGCTTCTCGTACGGCACCGGTCCGCAGGTGCTACACGACATCGACCTGGTGATCGAGCCCGGTACCACGCTCGCCATCGTCGGCACCACAGGGGCGGGGAAGACCACGCTCGTGAACCTCGTCCCCCGCTTCTACGACCCCACGTGCGGTGCGGTGCTCATAGACGGCCACGACGCCCGCTCAGTGACGATGCGCTCGCTCCGTGCACACCTCGGCATCGTCCTGCAGGATCCGTTCCTCTTCTCGGGAACGGTCACCGAGAACATCCGCTACGGGCGCGAGGGCGCCACCGGTGCCGAGGTGCGGGCCGCTGCGGTGGCTGCGTGCGCCGATGACTTCATCGACCGGCTCCCCGAGCGCTACGACACCGTCGTGGGCGAGCGCGGCGGGACGCTCTCAACCGGGCAGAGACAGCTCATCGCCTTCGCGCGCGCGATTCTTGCCGATCCGCGGATCCTCATCCTCGACGAGGCGACCTCGTCGGTCGACACGCGCACAGAGGCACTCATCCAGAAGGCCCTGCGCGAGCTGCTGGCAAGCCGCACAGCGCTCATCATCGCCCACCGCCTCTCCACAGTGCGCGACGCCGACCGCATCATCGTCATCGAGGACGGCAGCATCGTCGAGGACGGCACCTACGAGGAGCTGCTCGCCGCCGGGGAGCGCTTCACGCGGCTCCACGAAAGCCAGTTTGGAGCGTAGACACCCGCCGCGTCGCACGACGGCTCCGAGCACGCTCAAAACACGCTCGAACACCACCTCCATTCAACATTGAGGCTTCTTGCAGAGCCTCTACCAGGAGCTATCCCGCACTTTATCGACCTGTGGTCGAGGGTTGCACTAGTATATGTCTTGACATATACTAGTGTTGTCTTATATCCGTATCCAAGGGCAGTCCATGTCGCTGGAGCACGCCATCCTGGGATTCCTGCGTCAGCAGGCCATGACCGGATACGATCTGAAAACGCTGCGCTTCGACCACGATGCGCAGCACTTCTGGACGGCCGACCAGGCCCAAATCTACCGGACGCTCGGCCACCTCGAGAACCGCGGACTTGTCTCTTCCCGTGTCAGGCGACAGCGCTCACGCCCCGATCGGAAGGTCTACTCGATCACTCCCCCAGGTGTCGAGGAACTCGACCGGTGGGCGGCCTCTCCCGCACCTCTCCCCCCGCTACGGGACCCCTTCCTCATCCAGCTCCGTTTTGCGGATCACCTGCCTGACGACGATCTGCTGCACGTCCTGCGCGAACGGCGGCAGGCGATGCAGCAGCGTCTCGACTCCCTGCGCGCCCGGGCCTTCGAGGAATCGCGCGGGTCCGGACGAGACTCGATACTCCACCAACTCACCCTCGACGCAGCCATCGCTGACGCACGAGCCGGCATCGACTGGCTCGATAACTCGCTCGAGACGCTCTCAGCCCTGATCGAACAGGAACGCCAGACTCCGGGCAAGCAGCCCAGGCTCTTCGCGCCACGAACCGACGAGAGAGGGAGCACGTCATGAGAATCATCGCCATCGATGCGAGCCCGCGGCACGGCGTGGTGAGCAGGTCCGTTGAGACAGCCGCCGCCGCCGCAGAGACTGCGGGCGCCGAGGTCGAACGGGTGCGCCTCTACGACCTCGAGATCCGCACGTGCACGGGGTGTGGTATGTGCCGTGTCACCGGCGCATGCAAGATCGCCGACGATCTCCCGGCTCTCGTTGCGCGCATCGCGGCTGCCGACGGAGTCATCCTCGGCACCCCCTCGTACTTTAGGAAGCCCGACGGCGCGACCGGGGCGTTCCTCGACCGGGTGAACGGCTACTTCGCCTCCTCGGGCCAGCTGCGTCTCCCGGGGATGGGGCCCGCCGAGATTCCCCAGACCCCCATCGTTCGCGACGCACGCAGGGCCGTCATCATCACCGCATGTGCAGCTCCTGAGCCGCTCGCCACGTTCTTCGGGTACACGACCGGACCGGTCCGACAGCTGCGCGCCGCACTGAGCAGCGGCGGTATCCGCACGGTCGGCTCGCTCGCCGTCACGGATACCTGGCGCCATCCGGAGGTGCACGAGTGGGAGCGTGACAAGGCCCGCTCGCTCGGCCGAATCCTTGCGGGGAAGATATAGGCATGGACTCAGCTGATTCACATGACCGTTCGGGTCGTACCCGCATCTGGCGTGGCATCGCGTGGGCGCTGCTCGCGCTTCTCGCCGTCCTGGCGATCGTGCCGCTGGTCTGGCCGGTGCCTGAGATCCCCGGTGCGCTCGATGCCGCTGATCTCGCCGGCCCGGACTCCAGCTTCATCGAGGCCGGGGGAATCGAG
>JACUUN010000096.1 GCA_014859265.1 Coriobacteriia bacterium | reverse complement strand
CCCGCGCAGGCTCTCCACCGTGAGGTTCGCGCCGAACACCGCCCACAGCAGCGCGGCGTCCACGAGGAGCGGAAGGACGGCCCAGCCGGAGAACCAGATGACCTGGAGCACGATCGAGAGGGCGGCTCCGGCGACGATCAGCCACTGGAACCAACCGGCGGGCACCAGCCATCGCAGAAGAGCCGCCGCCGCCAGGAGGAAGCACGCGGACGACGCGACCGCGAGGATCGGCGTCAGCGTGTTCAAGGCATCGCCCGGCGGCAGGAGGGCGCGCGTCTCCGCTGCGAAGGGCCAGAGCAGCCGTCCGCCGACCCACCATGGCGGCGGAGGTTGTCCGGCCTCGAGAGGAACGAGCGCGGTCAGGTTGAGTTGCGCTCCGAGGAGCAGCAGGACGAGCATCAGGATCCACATACGGTTCCTCACTCTCCACGATGACCGCATGTATGTCCCCAACCGCCTTCGTCACCCGCCTCCGGCAAGGGGCGACCGATCGCGCGTCGGCTCCTCCTCCCTCACGAGGAGCCTGCACGTCTCGCGTCGAGGCCCACCGTCATGATGGCGACGTCGTCGCCGTGGGTCCCACCCGTGAAGGCCTCGAGGGCCTCGAGCAGACGGCGGGCGCCCGTGTCGGCCGAGAGAGCGGAGGCGAGGTGCGCTCGGACGCGCTCCTCGCCGAACTGCTCGCCGTCGGCGTTCCGCTCCTCGATCAGACCGTCGGTGTATACCACGAGGACCTCGCCGGGCAGGAACGGGACGGTGCGCTCGTGGAACGCCGAGTCCCGGAAGGCACCCGCTATCGGACCCGTCGGGGCGAGACCTTCGATGGTGCCTCCTTGGCGCCGGAGCATGGCAGGCGGGTGACCTGCGCTGGCGTACACGAGAGAACGGCGCTCGGCGTCGAGCAGGCCGAAGAACACCGTCACGAACGTCTCGGTGGCCGTCGAGGAGAACAGGACGTCGCCCGTCAGCGCGAGCACCTTCGCGGGCGAGGCTCCGTGCTCGGCCGCGTACGCCCGGATCGTGTGCTTCGCCATCGCCGTGAGGGTGGCCGCTTGCAGCCCCTTGCCGGAGACGTCTCCGAGCAGCACCCCGAAGCGGCCCTCCCCCAAAGGGAAGAGATCGTAGAAGTCCCCGCCGACGAAGGCCGCGCGCGTGGCCGAACGGTAGACGCGGTCGAAGACCACCCCCTCGATCCGCTCGGGCAACTGGAGCAGCGCGGTCTGCAGCGTTCCGGCGATACGGCGCTCGGTCCCGTACCGCCTGGCGTTCTGGATAGCCAGCGCGACCTGCGCCGTCAGGGCTTCGAGAACCCAAGCGCCCCTGCTTCCCGCCTCCCACCCGCGCCGGCCGACGCATGCCAGCCCGAGCACGCCGAATGTCCGGCCCGCCACCATGAGTGGAGCGGCGACGAGCACCATCCCGTACTCGCGGGCTCGGTCGCCGCGCGCCTCGGGCACCTCCACGCACCGTGTCGCCGACCCACGCAGCGCGTCCCGCGACAGCTCCTGGGCCTGGTCGGCCGTCTCCCCGGTCCAGTCCTCGGGCCACAGGAAGCGCTCCAACCGCGGGTCCTCGGGGCGCCCGAGGAGCACCCACGTCCGCATCCCGCCGAGGAGCTCGCGGGCCGCTTCGCCGACAGCGGAGGCGACCTCCTCTTCCTCGAGGGTCCTGGAGAGCGATCGCCCCGCCCGCGCGAGAGATGCGAGTGCGTCGACCTGCAGGCGGAGGTGCTCTCTGGCGTCGTCCAGCGCGTGCGAGAGCTGTTCGAACTCGTCGCCGGTGCGGATCCCGGGGCTCATCGAGAAGTCCCCCCGCCCGATCCGCCCGGAGACCTCGACCAGACGGTAGAGCGACGCGAGCATGCCGTGGAGGACACCGAGGCTCGTGACGAGCGCGAGCACCGTGGCGGCCAGGGCGATGCCGAACGAGAGCCACATGCTGCGCAGGATGGGGCCTATCGCCTCGGCGCGTTCGACGCTCGACACCGCCACCCACCCGGTGCCGCCGATCGGTTCCGCGGCTGCGTGGCGTCGCGTTCCGCTGACCGGGGAGACGAACCCCGTCGTGCTCCCATGGCCTCCCTCCAGGGCCGTGCGCACGAACGGGTAGCGCCCGAAGTCCGCTCCCGTCTGCGCGAGACGCACGAACTCGGTCTGGTACACCACCCCGCCGTTGGGGTCGACGACGCTCGCAGCCACGTGAGGCGAACCGAACGGCAGCGCCTCGTGCAGCCTGCTCACGTCGATGAAGACACCGAGGACCGCCGCCGCCGAACCGTCCTGGGCGTACGTGGCCCGGCTGATGTAGAAGCCGCGCGTCCCGAGCACGTCCTCCCCGGCCGTGAGAGCCTCCGTCGCCTCGCCGGACAGCAGCGGACGGAACGCGGCGTGCCTGCTCAGATCGAGCTGGGAGACGGCGGTGTCGGTCGCCAAGGCGACGCGGCCCGACGGATCGAGGGCCACGGCGAAGGCGGCGGGATACCCGTCCGTGAGCACACGGAGGTCTTCGAGTGCCGGCACTCCTCCCTCCTCGAGCACCTCGCGCCCGACCATGTCCATGGCGACCCGGATCTCGTTGACGTACAGCTCGAACGTCGCGCCGACGAGGTGCGCGAAGTCGGAGCGCCGCTGGAGGGATTCCCGGATACGGACACGGTAGCGGTCGTAGTAGGAGTAGGCGGCGGCCGTCGTGAGCGGGACCGCCAGGAGCAGGTAGATCGTTGCGAGCTTGTAGCCCAAGCTGCGCCGGCGCAGCAATGCGCTCCCTCCTCGCCCCCCGAATCACGATACCTCAGACCAGCGACGTCGGGCGAGTGGGATGCCTGCACGCACGTGCTCTACGGATGTTCGAGCACTACACTCCAAGCAGCGCGTCTGCAGAAGAGAGGCAATCCCGTGAGCGACGACCCGCTTGGAGCGAGACTCAGGCGGATGGACCCGGCGGAACAGTGGGTGCTCCCGAAGGCGAGGGAACTCGCCGAGCGAAGAGAGCGGGAGCGCGAAGCACGATTCGCAGGAGTCGAGGGGACGGATGATGAGGGGCGACAGCTTGACCGACGGGGCTTCCGCGACGCTCGCGAGAGCCTGCGTCGCCTGCGAAGCCAACAGGAAGTCATCCACCGACAGACTGGCCGCTATGAGTCCGATCTGACTGTGCTCAACTGGGCGAGAAGGGCGACGAGTATCTTCGCGGCCGCGACAGAATCACACTCGTTCTCGGTGAGAATGGCCAATCCTACTTCGCCCGGCGGCAGACACCTAGCGGGTGCTGCTTCGGCTTCGCAGGTCGAGATGGCCGGTACGCCGGCTGGCAGTACGCCGACGAAAGACCGCCGTCCGGTGGGCCGGGGAACGACTTCGGGTGGACACACGAGATCGAGGACGATGCCCCCCCTGTGATTGGCACTGAACTCCCACGCGCATCCGCCTTCCGTTACCCTCGATCGTAACGGCAGCCAAAGCCGGAGGGGGTGACCATGGATGGGGCTTCGGTCCGGACTCGCTCAGATTCGCAGGCGGGCGTACGAGATCCTGGAAGTCGCCCGGCCCGGAGACCGCTCAAGCCGCGTCGCTGACATGTTCATCCTGGGCCTGATCGTCGCCAACGTGGCCGCTGTCGTCCTCGGCACGGTCGAGTCCGTCCTCCGCTCGACTGGCCCGCTGCTCGACGCCTTCGAGCGCGTGTCCGTTGCGATCTTCACGGTCGAGTACGTGCTCAGGCTGTGGTCGGCAGTCGAGCGCAGACTGCAAGAGCGCCGGCTGCGAACGCGGGTCAAGTACGCAACGTCATGGCTGGCGGTCGTCGACCTGCTGGCAATCCTGCCCGCCTACCTGCCCGTCCTGCTGCGGATCGACTTGCGCACTCTGCGGCTCATCCGCCTATTCAGGCTCAGCCACCTGCTCAAGGTAGGGCGCTACTCTCGCGCGTTGAGAACGTTTTCCGTCGTTCTGCGCGCCAAGAGGGAAGAGCTTGCCGTGGCTGTCCTTGCTGTGCTCATCCTCTTGCTTATCACCTCAAGTCTCATGTACTACGCAGAGCACGAGGTCCAGCCGGAGGCCTTCGCGAGCATCCCCGCGGCGATGTGGTGGGGAGCCGCCGCACTCACCACCGTCGGCTACGGTGACGTGTATCCCGTTACTGCAGTCGGCAAGGTCCTCGGAATCATCTCGGCCGTCCTGGGAATCGGCCTCTTCGCCCTTCCAGCCGGCATCCTCGCTAGCGGCTTCTCCGATGCTCTTGCTAGTAGCTGCTCGGAAGATGGCGTCTGCCCGACATGCGGCCGTGAGAGAGAGGCGGCGTGAAGTCGGTGCGCGTGGCCGGACGGTCAAGGAAGACGGCTCAATCTCGTCTCTCGTCAGGGGGTCAAGTGATGTCGAAGTCCAATCCGCGGCTCATCGAGTATCAGGAAGTGCTCGCGAATCATCGCCACTATGATGTCATCCGCTGGACGGTTATCGCCCTAGTGTATCCCACCGCCTTCGCGGCGATCGCCTTCGCCGGCGCTCGCTGGGGGTTCACGTCGGGCAGGGCCTTCCTCGTGAGCGCTCTCGGCAGCCTGTGGTTGGTCGCAGGGAGTCTCGTGTTCGCGCAGATACACTTCTATGGACAGGTATGCATGTGCCGCGCTCACGAGCTTGAGGATGAGTTCAACTTCAGGAACCTGCGGCACAAGCCGTTCTCCAGGCCCGAGTTGTCCGATCAGCAGCCCTGGTACACCAGGGGGCTTGCGTGGTGGTTCACGATCTTCGTGCCGGTAGTAGCATTCGCTGGGTCGCTGGTCTGGGGAGGCGTGGTCTTGGGGCAGTGGTTTCCACGCACCGGTGCTGACCGCAACGTCCTGGGCGCAATTGCCGGCCTCGTTCTTCTATTCGTCGCACTCGTTGTCTTCCTGGTA
>JACUUN010000095.1 GCA_014859265.1 Coriobacteriia bacterium | reverse complement strand
ATGCCACATCCAGAAGGACTCCGCTTCCATACGTCGCGGATCCTCCGATCCCTCGAAGAGCGTGAGCTGCATCCGGACTTCCGCGCAGGAAGGTTCGAACTAGTCATCGCGGAGTCCTCAGCGGAGAGCCTAGTCAAGTCGCCGGAGGATCCCATTCCGTTCGCGATCCGCGTCTTCAACGCGGACTACGTGGACGAGAACCTGAGTTGGGAGCGCGGAGTCGAGCCAATATTGGTTCTGGGCCGTCAGAGCCAAGAACTCCAAGACCGGAGAGTGCGCGTCGCAGGAATCATCGAGCGTATCGAGGACCTACTGGAGTCGCTCGGCCAGAAGAAGTCCGCGCTACAGAGGAGACTCGACGACGCGGCAACACGCAGAGCTGGTGAAGTGAGGACGAACCTGGGCATCACGCCGTTCAATCGCTCGCCACACCTGCAGAAGTACCTTGAGGAAGTGCTTGAGAACCCGGCTGCGCATGTCCTCACAGACCAGGCCTACGCGCAAGAGCTGTCGCTCTACCGCGCGGAAGCACGAATGCCGGTCGATCCCATACGTCAGGACTGGCCCATTCCGCTGGACAAGGGCACGGTTGACAGGCTCTTTCGTGAAACCGCCCAGCAAGTCGTCATCGAGAGCCTGCGAAACAACCCAGGGCTCGAGGGCTGGGTTGAGCAAGGCGTAGGACTCCATGCTAAGCGAGATCGCTGCGCGTTCTGTGATGGACGCATAACCGAGGAACGACTCGGCGTGCTCTCTCAGCACTTCTCGGACTCTCTGCGTTCTCTCCGGAAGCAGCTGGATCTCACAATCAGCACGGCACAGGATGAACACGTCATCCTTCAACTCGTCGATCCGGCGAGGCTGTTCGAGGACCTTCGCACGCCCTACACAACGCTGAGCCAGAGAGCGGAGACCTGTGCGAGGAGGATCAACGCCAAGCTGGATGCCCTTGCCCAAGAGCTAGAAGGGAAGAAGTCTCGTGTTGACGAGACCTACGCGCCCGCCACAATCTTGAATCCCAGTGCATACTCGCTGCTGATTTCGCTGACCGGCCAGATTGGCGCGATCATCATGCAGCACAACGAGCGGGTTGACCGCATTGAGAAGGTCAAGGAGAACGCCAAAGAGCGTCTGTTGCGGCATCAGGCCGCAACACTCGTTCGAGACCTGGACTGGGCCGGAACGCTACGAGCCATGGATAGACTCCAGGCGCGAATGGCCGCCTGCCAGTCCAGAAAGAGCCTACTCACTGGAGAACTGGATACGATCGACCAGCAGATCTCAGAGGAAGTCCTTGGCGCGGAGAAGGTCAACTACTACCTCAAGGCGTTCTTTGGCAACGAGGACATTGCGATCCAGGTCAGGGAGGACAAACGGTACTCGCTTGTGAGATCCGGCACCGTAGCGAGGAACCTCAGCGAAGGCGAGAGAACGGCTATCTCCTTCTCGTACTTCCTTGCCCAACTTGAGGCCAAGGATGTTGATCTCACCCAGACCCTTGTGTACATAGACGACCCAGTGTCGAGCCTGGATGCGAATCACGTCTACAACACATTCGCGGTAATCAAGACAGTGCTGGCAGACGCACGACAGCTCTTCGTATCAACACACAACTACGGCTTCTTCAAACTGCTGCAAGGAGACAGCTACTTCAAGGAGTGGGAGAAGAAGGGCTCTCGAAGGACCTCTCTCTACTACATCAAGCGCGATGGCACCCGCAACGCAGAAATCGTCCCCTTGCCAGAAATGTTGAAGAAGTACAACTCCGAGTACCACTACCTCTTCTCGGTCCTGTACGCGTTCCACCTTGCGCCCAACGAGAACGATGCGATCGTGGTCTCCTTGCCGAACCTGGTGCGACGAGTGCTCGAGATCTACACAAGCTTCCGGATCCCGCAGACTACAATCACGCTCGACGAACGTTTGCGGAGACTGTGTGACGATCCGGTTGTCGCCGCAAGGATCTACAAGTTCGTGAATCATCAGTCTCACAGTGACTCATTGTCCTTGAGCTGTGAGTTCCCCGGTTCGGAAGAGTGCAAGGGTGTCATCGACGCGGTTCTGGACATGATTCGTTCTGGGGACCCGGACCATTGCGACGGAATGATCAAGCTGTGTACTGGTGCGTGAGGCAGTGATCGAGCACATAACCCGGGGATCGAGCGGACTCACTTCGTTCGCCGCTCATCCCCAAGAGCGTTAGCAGGACGAGCGGGTCCGGCCCCCCGGGACCGATCAAGACCTGTCGCAAGTCGGGGTTGTTCCCGCGATGATCCACGTCTTTGTCATTGACTTCGTCTAGCATCTGGTCTGGCATCGAATGGTGAGACGGTTGACCGACCGGATCAGCCCATGTCAGGGAGAGTTCAGGATGCGGCGAGCAACATGAGCGGCCTGTGGCAGCGCATCGTCATGGGTACCAAGGGCCTGCTTCACATGCACGATTACGAGCGCTTCGACGGCCCGGGGGTGACGATCGAGCGCAGCGGGAGAGTGGTTCGCTGGACGTCGACGCTCGACCCTGAGAGTCATGCCGAAATGCGCAAGGCGCTCGGTGAGGGGGTCGGCGACCTGGAAGGTCAGATGACCGATGACGTCGAGGCACTTTACCGCATCCTCCACCGGTACCGCCCCCAGGACGTCATTGCGGCAATCTGGTTCAGAACCGCCCCGAAGGGCGACGCCGCCAGCCCGAATCCCAACACCGGGGGCGGGGGAAGCCTTGCGTACGTCGAGTACGTCGCAACGCTGTACCTGTGCGACCCGGGTACTGGCATTGAATTCGTCGTGCCTCCTCACGTGGTCGAGGACATCTACCATCGGGTTGAGTCCCTGTTCACCTTGGAGGTCTGGCACCTGATTTCGCGAGCCGCCTCACGCGAGACCACGAAGGGCAAGGATGCCAGACGAGACCTGTGGTTCCGGACACTGATGAACTCTCTGTTCGTTCGGTACCCGGGGCACTTCGACCACATGAAGGAGATGCTTCTGGGCATAGAGGAGCAGATGTCATGCGATCTGTCCGCGACGCTCGGATGGTCCATCGCCGATGCGATGGCGGTGGGAGACGCAATCATCACGCTGGTGGATAATCGCACGAACGAGCGCCTGGAGCGCGGGAGCCGCGAGTTCGAGGCGCTCTATCTCAGAGCGTGGCCCGCAGGACGCAATCGACTCGCCCGAGCAGTCAAACGGGTATGGCCGCCGCACCGGAGGCCCTGGAACGCGCGGTACTTGTACGGGCTCACTGCGTGGACCGCGTTCCTCATGCAAGACGTCACATTGTTCACCGTCGACGAACTCGCCGCCGCCGCGATGGTTGATCGCCAGCGTGTGGCGTCACTGATGAGGGACGCGTCGCTTAGCCTCGGCGCCTGCTCCGAGCCGTATCTACGCTATCCAAACCCAACCCCACCGCTGCTGGTCAGGCCCTGCATCGAAGTCGAGTCCGAGAGATGCCTCGTACCCGTTCCCACATCCTTCTCATGGGCGATCAGAGCGCTGGTAGAGGAGAGGCTCAAAGAGCCCATGCCCGACGGGACGCCGAATGTCTGGTCGGCATACGAGCGAGCCAGGGCGAGGTTCACCGAGCAGCAGACGGTACGGCAATTCGCGCGGGCGTTTCCCCACGCAGGTGCGTTCCACTCGTTGAAGTACTCGTGGAAGCGAGATGGCGAGCCCGTACAGGGTGAGCTCGACGGGCTCATCATCGCAGACGACACCGCCCTCATCGTGGAGGTCAAGGCAGGCACATTGTCGCCGGAGGCGAGGCGTGGAGCGCCGGATTCGCTGCGCGAGCAACTCGATGACCTGATTGGGGAGGCCCACGGCCAGGCACTGAAGGCACGCGAGTTCATGCGTTCCGCGCCGGTAGTCGAATTCCAGCCGGCGGACGGAGGGAAGCTCAGGGTCAAGTCAGGTGAGATCAACAACTTCGTGCTGGTCACTGTGAACCTCGACCCATTGGACATGTTCACCACCAACTTGAATCGGTTGGTCGACTTGGGGGTCCTGGGCGAGGGGTCGCTCCCGTGGTCGGTGTCGTACCTCGACTTGGTCGAGATTGTCGCAGCACTTGAGTTCCCGGTGCAGCTACTGCACTTTCTCAAGCGGCGACAAAGGGTGAATGAGATCGGATTCGTGGAGGCGTTCGACGAGATCGACTGGTTCGGTCACTACTTGAAGGAGGGCCTGTACTTCGAGCACCTGGCGGCGGAAAGAACCGAGAGCGGATCAAACGCCGCGTGGGGCATCACTGGATACAGCGAGGACCTGGACGCCCATCTCATGCACGACGAACGGTACTCAGGTCCCAAGCCTCCGATACCCCGCCAGCCCATGCCCGAGGGCATGCGAATGATGCTGAGGGAATTGGAAGATGCTCAGCATCACGGGTACCTGCACGTGTCGGAAGCGCTACTTGATCTTGACTGGAAGTCGCGCGACCAGTTCTTCACCGTTGTCGCGCATCAGATTGAGCGAAGTCGCATAGACGGGTCGAGTCACGACTTCACCATGGTGCTTGATGACGGCGTCAGCGGCCTGACATTCATCGCCGATGTTGATCGGGAGCGACTTCAGCGCGATCTCCTCAGCTACTGCCAGCTTAAGAAGTACCAGTGCAAGTGCCGACGATGGGTTGGCATCGGCAAGCTGGTGACAAGCGACAACTGCCTTGACGAGGCCATCGTCATCGAGGCCGAGTGGGAACAGGATGACGACATGGATTCGGCGCTCGAGGAGTTCCTTCCGCCATTGGCCGAGGGAAGCTGAGAGGGACTGTTGGGGTCTTCAACCCGATGGACAGTGGGCTGCCTGCTAACCCGGAGATCGAGCCGACTCGCCTCGCTCGCGGCTCATCTCCAAACCAGTTCGATGGACGGCGAGCCGATGGAGACAGACATCGAGGTTTCACTCGAATCGGT
>JACUUN010000094.1 GCA_014859265.1 Coriobacteriia bacterium | reverse complement strand
TCAGTCCTCGTCGAGCTCGTCCACATACTCGGCGAGTACCGCGACGACATGATCATCGTAGGTGGCTGGGTGCCGCCTCTTCTGATGCCAGGCAGTTCCGGCCACGTCGGCAGCACAGATGTGGACATCGCGCTGAACCACCTTGCTGAGAACGACGAGACGTACGCTCGCATCTCAGAGACCCTCAAGGCTCGAGGCTATGAGCAGAACGTGGAGCAGCCGTTCATCTGGTATCGCACGGTGGGAGAGGGCGGAGACCCAGTTGTCGTGGAGGTCGACTTCCTCGCAGGGGAGTATGGCGGTCGGGGCAAGGGGCGCAGAACTCAACGTGTGCACGACCTCAGGCCACGCAAGGCACGGGGTGCGGATCTCCTTTTCGATGGGTTTGTGGAATGCGAGGTCTCTGCTCAGCTGCCCAGCGGTGCCGTCGATTCCGTGGTCGTGAAAGTTGCCGGTGCAGTTCCGTACATCGTGATGAAGAGCGCCGCACTGAACACGCGGATCAAGGAGAAGGATGCCTACGATATCTGGTTCACGCTGTCGAACTACCCAGGAGGAACGGCGGCGATCGCTGGTGAGTTCGAGGGGCTGACTGACCACGGTCTGGTCACTGAGGCCATCGACGTGCTCGAAACGAAGTATGCGTCACCGGATCATTTCGGTCCCGCCTCCGTCGCTGTCTTTCTCGAGCTTCAAGGCGAAGAAGCTGCACTCGTGAAGCGAGATGCCTACGAGCGAGTGCAGGCGCTGCTCTCATCCCTTCGGCAGGCCGGGGACGATGAGACTGCATGATGATGGGTGCGCGTTGTCGGTTTGCTCCAGCCTACGCGAACCAAGGAGGCCATGATGGGCGAAGGCGGTCATTGGGGCACCTCTCTGGGCGGCGGTCTCGAGTACTCTCCCGAGCGGCGCAAGCGCGACGCCGCTAGGCGGAGGCGCCAGGAGGCAGCTTGGGCTGCGAAGTCTGGCCCGGTGCGAGTGGTGAAGCCCGTTGATCAATTGATTCCCGATGATGCGAACCGGGACCCTGATGACGAGGTCCCCAAGGCGTGATCTTGTAGTGTCCGCGCATCGATCGGAGGTTGCGCGCCTCGAGCTGTCCGCGGTCTCTGTCGGTGCCTTCGGCTACCATCAGTCAAGTGTGGACACGATATGGTCAGGTCTCTGACGGGGGGAGTCGAGTCGGGTATGTCGTTCAGTCGTGAACCTCACTGGTGGTCCTGGAAGGACATAGTCCAGAACGCTGGCCGTCTCGGGATCCCCAACTTTCAGCGTGGTGCGGTGTGGGACATGAACAACCGGACTGCCCTGCTGGAGTCCCTCTACGAGCAGTCACCGTGCGGCTCGTTCGTGCTGTGGGCGCCGGCAGAGGAGGCCGACCAGCAGCGCCATGGCGTGCCGCTCAAGGGAACCTTCGAGCCGACGATCTCACCGATGTGGCTCGTTGACGGCCAGCAGCGTACGCGGACCATGCTGGACACGTTCCAGCAGCTGCTCTCGGTGCCCAAAGGGGCAGACGGCTGGTCACTCGTTCGCCAAGAGGAGCTCGACTATCTTCGCGACCTTGCTGACCCGGTCCTCCTCGGCGAGATCGAGAATGAAGAGGATGAGGTTGCCCAGGACCAGGAGGCTACCGAGGGCGACGACGATGGGCGCTACGTCTGGGGTGCCGTCCTGCCGGCGATTCGAGCGTTCGATCGGACCGGAAGCGTGTCCTTCGGTAGGTACAGTGAGGTCCGAAACGTGCGCCAGGGTGGTATGTTTCGGCGAATCTGGGCTCGCTCGAGTGAAAGAATCGACTCGAAGGGCGGGCAGAAGAGCGTCCCTCCGGGTCCGGTTGGGGTAGTCCCCCTGGCCAGCCTGCTGGCCCCCAACGGTGTCTTTCATGACGAGGTGCTGCGCACCGAAGCTGAGCAGGCCCTGAGGACGCTTGGCAGTCAAGAGCCGGACCTCGAGATGCTCGATGAGCTCGTCCCGTGGGGCGTGCAGTTCATCACTGGCCACGTCTACAAGGGCCCCGACATCGAGGGTACCTCGCCGGAGCCGATGCGCTGGGCGAGCCTCCTCGACCATCTTTCCGGGGACACTGCCATGATGACTCAGGCCCTAACCGGTCTCTTCTCATCCGAGTGGCGGCGTGAGTTCGAGAGGTTCGCAGACATGTTCGTCGGCGACCGCTTCGCCGTGGGATGGCTTCCGGAGATCGATACGAGTGCGGCCATTGACGCGTACGTTCGCATCAACCGGTCCGGGATCAGGGTGCGCTCGGAGGAGCGTGCCCTCGCGCTGCTCTCCCGTGCGCATCCGGGGCTGCTCGACGACCTCGCAGCCTACATCCGCCTCCGCGACGGAGACGGCCCGGTCTCTGACGGACGCTCCATGCTTACGCACGAATCCGACCGTCAGCTCGGCTTCCCAGTCTGGATGGCGACCGTGACCCGCTACTGTGCGCTCGCGCTTCTGGGGCGCGTGGCAATCGGGTGGCTGGGTACCTCGGCGATCGATAAGAGCACCTTCGACTACCGCCTCGACCGGGTCGGGCCGGACGAGACCGCCGCCGGCGTCAGAACGTGGGCGCGTCGGGACTATGCGACGCCGGACGAGCTTGTCAGGGAGTGCTCGTCGCGGGCGACACGTGCGCTGGTCTTCATAGACTCAATACTCTCCAAGGAGCTCTCGCTCGACCACCGGATGGCGCGTCCTTCGGTGCGCGCGATGACGCCGCTCATCGACCTTCTCTACCGATTGCCCGAATCGGCGTTCGAGCAGCTGCGTCGCGATGACGCACTGCGCGTCGCAATCGCCCGCGTGCTTCACTGGACACTGCTAGCGCCCTATATCGATCAGCCCGATCTCCAGCAGCTGATTGTCGAAAGCCATGGGGTCGCTGAGGAGGCCAGGGCCGGTGATCTCTCTCTGCCCGTGTGGGAGAGCGATGGGAGCGAGTGGAGAACCGAGCTTCGTCGGGCGCTCGGCCGATACCAGTCGACCCTGCTGGAAGTATGGCACCGTAAGCACGTCGTGTTCTCCGAGCGCTGGGACCGGGCGCAGGTGGACGTCGCAGACGTGCCTGTGCCCGTAGCGCTGACACGGCTCGCGATCGATGCGTTCGCCGCCGACGCACGAGAGGCTCGCACCCTGCAGCACCATGCCGTCGGCTGGCTCTACGCGATCGAGCGGCGGGGCGGGACGCGGGAGTTCCTCTGGGAGGCCCAGATTGTCGGCTACGAGGCGAGTCGCGGTAAGGCCGGTGTGCCGAGGCTACCGGGTCCGCCACACGGGGAGGCCTTCCTCGGCCGGGCCGATGGTGGTTATGCGGATGTTCTCTATCCCGAGAAGCAGCACATCGTGCCCTTTGCGGTTGCGCAACCGTTTGTAGGCAAGCGGGGCACACGAGCGACATCGTCGCAGTCGAACGCCATCGGCAACCTGACGTGGCTCAGTAGGCGCCAGAACGGGCTGGATGCGCTCTCAGACCGGTGGACCGTCATGGACATCGAGCGGGACGGCGAGAACCTTACGGCACGCGGGATGCTTGCGCGCTCGTCCGCAGGTGATGGATCGCCTACGGCGCTCGCCCTCTACGAGGAGCTACGGGATCTCGTGCTCGACGAACGGGTGATGGAGGAGCAGGAGAGGGCGCAGTCGCTGTTCGAGTCTTTCTGTGACGCCCGGGCTAGGTGGCTTGTGGAGCGGATGCGCGAGTGGCTTGAGGAGCCACTGCCGGCGGGGGCGGAGGAGTGGCTCGGAAGGTGAGCGGGTGGAAGCAGGGCTCCCTCCAGACCCCACCAGTCACTCCTGCAGGTTGGAGACGAATCGGCAACCCTGCTTCGCGAAGTTCTCACAACCGAGGAGGGGCTTTCCGATGCGAGGTCCCTGCTTGGCGGTTCTTCGGATGAGCTTGCCGCCACACCTCGGACACTCCGTCGGCACCCCCTTGGTTGCAGAGTCCGTCTTGATCGCTCGGGCTGATGCGCGTTCCTGCCTGAACCTCTTGGAGTGCTGTCCAAACGAGTCGAAGGCAGCTACGTAGTCATTCTTGAGGTCGGCCCTCAGTTGGCTGAACAGCACCCTCGCGATGCGGTAGACCTGGTCGGGATCGAGGGCACGCCCCTTCCAGCTCGTGATATCGGAGGCGAGCCACTTCAGCGGGATCACCTTGACCTGCTTCTCCTGCGTTCGCTCCACATAGGCTCCAGGCTGCGTATAGACGAGCAGGGGTACGACGAACAGGTCGGACAGTTGCCCGCCGGACCACACGATGAGCGACTTCTTGAACTCTGCGGCGACGCGCTGGACCTGCTTCACATTCGCACGAGTCGTCGAGTCGGCAGCCGCGGGACGAACACGCTTGGTCGAGTAGTTCTTCGTCTCGACGATGAATACACCGGTCGGCCCGATCACGATGTGGTCCACGTTCCAGGCGGCGGGCTTGCCATCTGGTCCGACGGGATTGAAATCATGGATGACCACATAGCTGGCGGGCAGCTTCTCGAGTTCTGTCCCAGTGAGCAGTTCTCCCTCGGCGCCCTTGAGCCACATCTTGCTGCCTTGGTAGTCAGTGATGAAATCGCGCAGACCCTTGGAATTGATTCCGAGCCCGATTGCGATCGCCAGGAAGTAAGCGAACCAGCGTCCCGGTGTCGATGCACCGGTGACCACCGGCAGGTACCGAAGGGCGATCAGGAGAGTAATCGCGGTGAAGAGCGGCAGTCCAGCACGATCGACCCAGCCGCGCCAGCGCGCCGAGCTCCCTGCGATTCCGATGACGGTCGGTGGCATTACCGTTCCTCCCCCAGGTTCCGACGGTACCTATTGTTTCGGCAGGTCAGCCAGGAGAGTGAAGTGGAGTCGGGCGGAGTCGAGTGTCGTTACCCAGGCGGCGGTATCATGAGCGAGACCGCTCTACCGCAGACTCCGACCCGAACGAGGTGACCTTCCCATGAGCGACTCCGGCGACCCGGTCCGCATCGAGAT
>JACUUN010000093.1 GCA_014859265.1 Coriobacteriia bacterium | reverse complement strand
TGGGTAGCGGGTGCGAAGAACTCCGCACTCAAGCTCATCGCGGCCGCGCTGCTCGCTCCCGGACAGACGCGCATCAGCAACGTGCCCCACATCAGTGACGTGGCGACCATGGCCGAGGTCGTATCGGGGCTCGGCGCGGTCGTCCGGCGCGAGAACGATACCATCACGGTGAACGCCACTGACCTCGTCTCGTACGAAGCCCCCTACGAACTCGTTGCTCGCATGCGTGCGTCGGTCATCGTGCTCGGTCCGCTCGTGGCGCGCCTCGGGCGCGCCCACGTGGCGATGCCTGGCGGCTGCAACATCGGTTCCCGCAAGGTCGACATGCATATCAACGGGCTGCAGGCCCTGGGTGTCGAGTTCGAGTTCGAGCACGGGTACATAGATGCGACCGCTCCGGACGGACTGCGTGGCGCAGCCGTCAACCTTGAGTTTCCGAGCGTGGGCGCGACCGAGAACCTGCTGATGGCCGCGGTCCTCGCCGAGGGCACCACCGTCATAGAGAACGCGGCACGCGAGCCTGAGATTGCCGACCTCGCTGCTCTGCTCGTCGCAATGGGCGCCGAGATCTCCGGTGCAGGTACCCCGACAATCACCGTTGAAGGTGTCGAGGCGCTGCGGCCTGCGAGTCACACCGTTGTGGGAGACCGCATAGAAGCCGGGACCTTTCTCGTCGCCGGCGCGCTGACCGGCGGTCCGGTGACCGTTATCGGTGTGGACCCGGTCCACCTGGAAATGGTGCTGGTCAAGCTCGAGCAGGCCGGATGCGAGATCGAGATCGGAGACGATCGCGTGACGATCAGCCGGCGCGGTCCCGTGCGGGCGACTGACGTCCAGACTCTGCCCTATCCGGGCTTCCCGACCGACATGCAGCCCCAGTTCATGGCGCTCATGGCTCGGGCAGAGGGTGGGTGTGTGATCACAGAGAACGTATTCGAGAACCGGTTCATGTTCGCGGACGAGCTCGTGCGCATGGGGGCGGATGTTCGAATCGAGGGCCACCACGCGCTCGTCAAGGGCGTCGAGACTCTGTCAGGCGCGCCGGTGCGCTGTACCGATCTTCGTGCCGGCGCGGCGCTTGTCCTTGCCGGGCTGGTGGCCGAGGGAGAGACCGAGGTCGCCGACACCTTCCACATCGAGCGAGGATACGAGGGATTCGTTGAGAAACTGGCGGCACTCGGCGCCGACATCCGGACCGGGACGGGATAGGAAGGAGCGCGGCATGCTCGACATCGATGCGATTAAGGAGATCATCCCGCACAGATACCCCTTCCTGCTCGTCGACAGGGTTGTGGAGCTTGTCGAGGGCGAGCGTGCCGTCGGCGTCAAGAACGTCACGGCTAACGAGCCGTTCTTCTCCGGGCACTTCCCCGGGTTTCCCGTGATGCCCGGTGTCCTCATAGTAGAGGCGCTCGCCCAGGTCGGTGCGGTCGCGCTCCTGTCCGTGGAGGCCAACAAAGGCAAGCTAGTGCTCTTTGCCGGAATCGACAAGGTGCGCTTCAAGCATCAGGTCCGGCCCGGCGACACACTCAGGCTCGAGGTTACGATCACACGCTCGCGCGGGGCGATTGGATTCGGTGAGGCGGTTGCGATCGTCGATGGCGAGACCGCCTGCAGCGGGGAGCTTATGTTCGCGATACAATAGAGCGGTTTCGGCCGAGTCACGCCGACGTGGTTCTGGCGGGCATGTGACGGGAGAAGACGCAGGTATGGGAGTCGAACAGCGCATAGCCGACGGAAGCGCGGTCCTCGGCGTGGTGGGTCTTGGCTACGTCGGCCTGCCGCTCGTCGTGGAGATGGCCGAGGCCGGACATCGTGTTATCGGCTTCGACGTGGTCGGGGATAAGGTGGTGCTCATCAACGAGGGAACGAGCTACATCCCCGACGTTCCGGCCGAGCGGCTCAGTGCTCTTGTCGAGGCCGGGTTCGTCGAGGCCACTATGGACTTCTCGCGTGCAGGTGAGTGTGACGCCATCGCCATCTGTGTGCCGACACCACTCGATGAGCGGAAAGCACCCGACACGTCGTACATGGAGGCCGCGGCTGGCGCCGTGGCGCCACACCTCAAGTCCGACGTACTCGTGACACTCGAGTCGACCACCTACCCGGGGACGACCGAAGAGGTCATCCAGCCCATCCTGGAGTCTGGCGGCCTGCGCGTCGGCACTGACCTCTTCCTGGCCTTTTCGCCGGAGCGGGTCGACCCGGGGAACCAGACGCACCACACCAGGAACACGCCGAAAGTCGTCGGCGGCGTTACCCCTGCGTGCACTCGTACCGCCGTCACGCTGTACGAGCGCTTCATCGACACAGTGGTACCGGTCTCCTCGACACGCGCTGCAGAGATGACCAAACTGCTCGAGAACATCTTCCGTAGCGTGAACATCGCGCTCGTCAACGAGCTGCTCCAGCTCTCGGAGCGCATGGACATCGACATGTGGGAAGTCATCGACGCGGCAAAGACCAAGCCCTTTGGCTTCATGCCGTTCTACCCAGGGCCAGGACTCGGCGGCCACTGCATTCCGATCGACCCGTTCTACCTGTCGTGGAAGGCTCGCGAGTACGACTTCCACACGGAGTTCATCGAGCTTTCGGGCAAGATCAACGAGGACATGCCGTACTACGTCGTGCGACGCCTGATGGATGCCCTCAACAGACAGCGAAAGGCACTCGCCGATGCACGCATCCTCATTCTCGGCGTCGCCTACAAAGCGAACATAGATGACGTACGAGAGTCTCCCGCGATAAAGATCGCCGAACTGCTCCGCGACAAGGCGGCTGATATCGTCTACCATGACTCGTTCGTGGCCGAATTCGAGGTGCTAGGCGGCGCCGTGCCCTCGGTTGCACTGACCGAGGAGGAGGTGGCCCGTGCGGACGCGGTCCTCATCGTCACCGACCACCATGACGTTGACTATGCGCTTGTGGTCGGCAACGCCCAGCTCGTGCTCGACACGCGCAACGTGCTCAGGGCGTTCGACGACGAGAAAGTAGTGCGTTTCTAGGCGGTATGGTGTCATCCAGCTGTTACCAGTACATGTGGGCCTGTGGCGGGGAAGTTGCTCGTTGTCCGTTCGGATTGTCGATGTGACTTGGGCACGCGACTTGCGCTTTACGTTCACGGTAGTGACGAAGAGATGCGGCCCTATGGGGCACAGGAGCTGAATTCATGGGCAAACACTCTGCGCCGAGGCGACGCCGCGCCTCCGATACTGTCCGGGGTGACCGGCGTCGTCTTGCAGGGATGACGATCGAAGGGGCACGGCATACGCGCGCCAACAGGGAGCAACGCAAGAAGCGTGCGAAACGCGTGTTCTTCGGGACGCTCATCGCCATCGGCATCGTTCTGCTCGTCGGTGTTGCGTGGGCCTACGCGTTCCTGCGCGGCATAGAGGGCCGGATGCAGGAAACAGTGAAGGCCGACGAAAGCGTGGGACAGGCGCTCACGGCCAAGGGGGCAGACGAGCCGTTCAACCTGCTGCTCTTGGGCAGCGATGCGAGACTCGAGGAGAGGGCTGCGCGCGCTGACACCATCATCGTTGCCCGTATCGACCCGGCCGAGAAGCGCGTGTGGATGATCTCGGTGCCCCGTGACGCTCGCGTGGAGATCCCGGGTCGTGGAGTAAACAAGATCAACGCGGCAACCGCTCTCGGGGGTCCCGCGCTCATGATCGACACCGTCGAGGAGTATCTCGGCCTGCCGATCCATCACTACATGGAAGTCGATTTCTCCGGGTTCCAGGGGATCGTTGACGCGATGGGTGGCATCTACATCGATGTCGACGTCGAGATCGACGATTCCAAGGCGGCGAGCCACAGCCCCGGGAGACGTGCGAGCTACATCGCTCCCGGATACCAGTTACTCGATGGCGAGCATGCGCTCACCTACGTCCGGAGTCGCGATTTCCCCGACTCGGACTTCACACGCATGAGGCACCAGCAGAACTTCTTCAAGTCGCTCGCACAGCAGTCGATGCGCTGGGACAAACTGCTCAAACTCCCGCGCATGGCCAGCGAGTTCTCCAAGTTTGTGGTCACCGACATGGGCGTGGGTCAGGTTGTGAACCTCGCCCAGGCATTCAAGGGCATGGACACCGAGAGCATCCAGACGGCGACATTGCTCGGCGAGTGGCGTAGCCCGTACGTGGTGGTCGACGAGGAGATGAAGGAGTTCCTCGTCGACCAGATGCTCGCGGGCAGCAACATCGAGGAGACCTCGGTGACGGAGTCCGAGCGCGCGGCCGAGGAGATCTCCGTCGCGGTCCGCAACGGCGCGGGCATCTCAGGCATCGCGGGGCAGGCGGCAGCGCGACTGCAGGCACGTGGTTTCCAGGTGCCGGAGGTCGGCAACGCCAACCAGTTTGTGTACGACGAGACGCTAGTCGTATACAAGGATGACGAGGCTGCTGCTCAGATGGTCGCGAGCGCGCTGCCCACTGGCCGGATCGTCCCCAGCCGGGGCATGTACGCGTTCTCCACTGACATCCTCGTGGTCGTGGGCAAAGACTGGGTCGGCACCGAAAGCCGCTAGAGGCGCGCTCCGCTTCAGGGCATGGTCGCGCCACCCTCGGCTGGTGATACCATGGTACTCGTGGTGCTGCCGGGTCTTGCTCCGGCAGGCAGGCGAGCCCAAAGGGGGATGGCCTTGCTCTCACGAACAGCGACTTTGGCACACCGCGTACTCCTCTTGACCCTCTGTCTATCGGTTCTGATGAGCCCGTCACTTGCGATGGCATCGAGTGCCGAGGTGACGCCCACCGTGTCGACCGATGAGACCGTTACGCCCTCAGTCGACCACTTGTCCGCGGCGCTCCCCGCTGAGCTGCCTGCGCCGGAGTCGTGGGTAGAGTCCGAGGACGGGCTGACGTCGCTCTCCGATCCCGTAATCCCCTCGCTGCGCGTCGAGGAGACCAACCGCCGCCTCGAGCGTCTCGGCTCCTGGACCGCCGGCACCTCGACGGCCGCCTCGGGACGCGGCTACGTCT
>JACUUN010000020.1 GCA_014859265.1 Coriobacteriia bacterium | reverse complement strand
GGTCGAGGAGCGGATTGAAGATTCCGACGAAGATCGCGAATGGCGCGACCGCCAACAACTTGCGCATCAGGAACCCGAGAGGCAAGTCGGCCTCGGCGGCGAGCACTACTGGGAATAGCAGGAACGGGAGCATCGCCAGGAGGTCGTAGGTGCCGAACGACACGACGCACACGAGGAACACGAGGGTGGTGAACACCTTGGCGCGTGGATCGAGACGGTGGACCGGCGTGTCCTTGTAGGCGAGCCGGTCAAGCCTACCGAGGTCGTAGAGGCCCTCCTCGAGCGCTGACATCGCCTACCCCCTAAACCAGTCCGTGACCGGTAGTAGTGGCCACGAACTTGCCGTGCTTGACGCCCTTTGTGCCGATGAGTTCGGCCGCGATGCGACCGATGGAGTGGGGCCGCCCCCGCAGCACCAAGACCTCGAGGCAGTGATGGTGATCCAGGTGGACGTGTAGGGTAGAAACGATCTCCTCGTGGTGCGAGTGCTGTTGCGCGGTGAGGCGGTCTGCGAGGTCGGAGGCGTGGTGGTCGTAGACGAGCGTGACCGTCCCCACGGCCTCCCCTTCGCCTGTCTTCCACTGCTCCTCGACCAGAGCGGCGCGCATGAGGTCGCGCACCGCCTCGGAGCGATTCACGTAACCTCTCTCGGCAATCAGCTCATCGAACCGGCCGAGCAGACGCTCGTCGGCCGAGACGCCGAACCTGACGACTCCAGACACGGTCGGCTCCCTCCGTACACGGTTCGTGCTACCCATGTATGCGGCCCGTGTCACCCCATGTGAGCTGACGCACGAGTTCGTGCGAATCGCGGTCGAACGGTTGACTCGGGCGTTGCCTCTCCTTACGTTCTAAGACATGGTAGCACGCAATCCAGAGTAGTAACACGTTTCACCGGGAGTCCGTAAGCTGGCCCTGCCGGGTGCTGAGGGACAGGAGACGCAGATGCATATGGCCGATGCACTCATGACGCCTGCGGTAGGCGGAGTGATGTGGGGAGCCACCGCGATGGCCACCGTCTACTGTGCCAAGAAGGTGCGGGAGGAGCTCGACGAGAGCAAGGTCCCGCTCATGGGCGTAGCTGGTGCGTTCATCTTCGCGGCGCAGATGCTCAACTTCTCGATACCCGGCACCGGTTCGAGCGGCCACATCGGAGGCGGGCTGCTGCTCACCGTTCTTCTTGGCCCGTACGCCGCGTTCCTCGTGATGACCTCGGTGCTCGGGGTACAGGCGCTCTTCTTCGCTGACGGCGGCCTGCTGGCACTAGGGGCGAACGCCTTCAATCTGGGCTTCTTCCCGGCTTTCGTCGCGTTCCCGCTCGTATACCGGCATATCGTTGGAGACCGGCCGACAGGCGCCCGCATCGTCACCGGAGGCATCCTCGGAGCCGTAGTGGGACTCCTGTTAGGAGCGATGGGCGTTGTGCTCCAGACGACCACGTCAGGCGTCGCCGAGCTGCCCTTCAACGCGTTTATGCTCATGATGATGCCGATACACCTGGCCATCGGGATCGTCGAGGGGCTCGTTACCGCAGGTGTCATCCTCTTCGTCTACAAGGCGCAGCCCGATATCCTCACGCGGTCGGCAAGCGGTGCCTCGCTCGCCGGGGTGCGCACGCGACCGGTCCTCACGGGCCTGCTCGTCGCGGCGATCTTCGCGGGTGGCGCGTTCGCATGGTTTGCCTCGGCGAGCCCGGACGGTCTCGAGTGGGCGATCGAGCGGGTCGCCGGCACCGAGGAGATCGA
Organism: Coriobacteriia bacterium; assembly: GCA_014859265.1. Classification (GTDB taxonomy): domain Bacteria; phylum Actinomycetota; class Coriobacteriia; order Anaerosomatales; family SLCP01; genus SKKZ01. Next base: position 26,284 of record JACUUN010000020.1, on the reverse strand, counting down.
GGGCGCGACCGCGAACCTGCACGAAAGCGCGGGGGCACTGCAGGAGCGCACGAGCTTCCTGCCCGGCTACGGGTTCCAGGACGGTGAAGCCGCCGCAGCCAGGGAGGACGGGTGGCCCGTCGTCGACCTCGGCACGACGACTGCGGGCGTGGTCGGAGCGGGCATCACGCTCGGGATAGCCGCCCTCATCGGATTCGTACTCAGGCGGCGCTCCGCCTCCAGAACACCGGCGACCTTCTAGGCGACGACCGCACGGAAGCGCGCAGGACTCGCCAAGGGTTCGCTGATACAATGCCGGTGTGACGAAGCACCAGCATAACAAGGGCAGGGCCTCCGAACCCCACGGCAGAGACGCGCCGGATACAGCTCCGACGTACTTCGAGTGTCCGCAGTGCGGATTCCTCTCCGCCGATCTCGAGTTCGGCGCTGGCAACGGCCCATGCCCCTTCTGCGCCGCGCCGGGCGACTCGCGCCGCGTCTTCCCGGCCGAGCGCCTGCGCCGCCTGGACGGCCGAATCCGCCGCTACCACGGCGAAGGCGAGTCCGAGATCGTCGTGATACTCGTGGCCGCGTTCCTCGAGGCGATTCTTGAAGACATCATCGACCGCATTCTTGCAGCACACGGAGCTGACGTCACCGTACGCGAGGTCGTGCTGGACGGGCAGCGAGCGATCGGTGGCCGCATCGGACGCCTCTTCCCGCACCTCACGGGCGAGCAGTTCGAGGAGGCCGCCGCCGAGCTCGGCTACAGCGACTTTCCCGCACGCTGGCGCGAGGTGCGCGCGGCGCGCAACGCGTTCATCCACGACTCGCCGTTCAACGCCCCTCAGGAGACAATCGACGCCTCGATGGCGAAGCAGTCCATGGATCTCCTCGGCCAGGCGTATCGGCTTTTCGTGCTGATCAACAACCGCTTCGTCGCGGACACCCACGTGCCGCGATGCGCCCCCGCCGACGGCCTATGAGCGCCTGGCTGTGAAGGCGCTCTCCTTGCACATCACCGGGATCGTGCAAGGGGTCGGATTCCGACCCTTCGTCTACAACCTCGCACGCTCCGCGGGGCTCGAGGGCTGGGTGCTCAACTCCTCGGAGGGCGTCTTCTGCCTCGTACAGGGCGACCCGACCGTGGTCGACGCCTTCCCGGAGGCCCTGCGGTCCGGCGCCCCTCCGATGTCCCTCATCGAAAGCATCGTCGCCGAGGAGGTCGAGCCCGAGGCGCTCTCCGGCTTCTCGATACGCGAGTCCGCCGAAGTCGACGGTGCGATGACCCTCGTCTCGCCCGACATCGCGACGTGCCCGGCGTGCACCGCCGAGCTTCTCGACCCGGATGACCGCCGCTACGGCTATCCGTTCATCAACTGCACCAACTGCGGGCCTCGCTTCACCATCATCGATGATGTTCCCTACGACCGCCCGTCAACCGCGATGCGGGAGTTCGATATGTGCCCGCAGTGCGCCGCCGAGTACGCCGATCCGGCCGATCGGCGCTTCCACGCGCAGCCTGACGCGTGCTTCGTGTGCGGTCCCCGGCTCTACCTCGAAGTCGCCAGGGACATCGCCGGGTCTGCGGGGCTGCCCGCCGATGTCGGGTGGAACCGGGAAGGTACGTCGCATCACCACCGCGACGAGGACGACGAGCGGGCGCGCTGCGAGGCGATTCTCGCGACGGCCGCGTCCCTCCTGCTCGACGGCCGCATCGTGGCGATGAAGGGCCTCGGCGGGTTCCATCTGGCGTGCGACGCAACGAATGAGGCCACCGTAGCGCGTCTTCGCGAACGAAAGCAGCGTTGGGGCAAGCCCCTCGCGATCATGGTGCCGTCTCTCGAGGACGCCGAGATGCTCTGCGACCTCTCGGATGCGGAGCGCGCCCTGCTTTCGGGCACCGCACGTCCGATCGTGCTCGCCCGCCGCCGCGGTTCCGGGCATCTCGCTCACGCGGTCTCGGGTAACCTGCCCGACCTGGGGATCATGCTTCCGTACACGCCCCTGCATCACCTCCTTTTGGCCGCAGTCGGACACCCACTCGTGATGACATCAGGCAACCTCTCCGAAGAGCCGATTGCGACCGTCAACACAGAGGCGCTCGACCGGCTTGCTCCGATAGCGGACGCCTTCCTTCTGCACGACCGCGGGATCCGCTCGCGATACGACGACTCGGTCGTACGCGAGATAGTCGGCTTCGAACAGCCGGTGCGGCGCGCCCGGGGCTACGCGCCGCACCCCATCGCCCTGCCGTTCGAGACGGACGTCGACATCCTCGCCGTCGGCCCCGAGCAGAAGAACACCTTCGCCCTCCTCACGCGGGGCTACGGGTTCGTCTCACAGCACATTGGCGACATGGAGAACGCGCTCACACTGCAACACTTCCACGAGACGCTCGAACTCTACGAACGGCTCTTTCGCGTGCGGCCGACACTCATCGCCCACGACCTGCACCCCGAGTACCTCTCTACCAAGTTCGCGCTCACGCTTGATCTGCCCAGGGTCGGCGTGCAGCATCACCACGCGCACATCGCGGGCGTGGCAGCCGAGCACGGTGTGGGCAATCCGGTCGTCGGGATTGCCTTCGACGGCACCGGGTACGGCGAGGACGGGCACATCTGGGGTGGAGAAGTGCTGCTCTCGACGTGGGAGCGCTACGACCGCGTCGCCCACCTGCGCGAGGTCCCGCTGCCCGGCGGAGCGGCCGCTATCCGCCGTCCCGCCCGCATGGCTGTCGGGACACTCCTCGGCATCGACCCGGACTTGCTCGACCATCCGGGGGCGCATCCGCTCCTTTCGCGGCTGGCCGAGGGCGAGGAGCGTGTCCTGCGCCAGATGGTGACGCGTGGAGTGAACTGCCCTCCGACATCGTCGATGGGCCGCCTCTTCGACGCTGTGGCTGCGCTTGCAGGAGTCCGCGACGACGCCATCTACGAGGGGCAGGCAGCCATCGAACTCGAGGCGGCCCTCGATCCCGGCGCCACCGGCTCGTACGAATTCGACATCACCGGAACGGCACCCTCAATCATCGATCAGCGTCCTGTCATCGAGGCCGTCCTGGACGATATCGCAGTGGGAACGTGCGTGCCGATAATCGCCGCACGCTTCCATCGGGCGGTCGTCGCCAGTATAGTGACTATGGGGAAGATAGTAGCTGTGAGTGCCGGTACGCGTTATGTGGCGCTCTCAGGTGGTGTCTTCCTCAATCGTTTCGTGCTTGAAGGTGCGTGGCAGGGTATCCGCGATGCCGGTCTGGAGCCCTTGACCCACATGAGTCTGCCCGTCAGCGACGGTTCCGTTTCGTTCGGGCAGGGCATCGTGGCATGGTCGAGAAGACATGAGGTGTGACAGCGGACGCTCCCGATGCGCCCGGTCTTGCATAGAGGAGGTAGGCGAAGATGTGTCTCGCGATTCCTGCCCGGGTGATTACTGTCGGCGAGAACAACATGGCCGAGGTCGACATCATGGGTGTTACCCGCCACGTTAGCCTCGATCTGGTTCCGAAGGCGAACGCGGGCGACCACGTGCTCGTTCATGCCGGATTCGCAATCCAGGTCGTCGACGAGGAGTTCGCCAAGGAGACCCTCGAGCTGCTCCTGCAGCTCGACATGTTCCAGCCCGACGAGGCCTGACGCATGGACCTCTCGGGATTCCGCGACCCGGTGGTCGCCGAACGGTTGATCGACACCATCCACCAGACCGCCACCCGGCCCATGACGCTTATGGAGGTCTGCGGCACCCACACGGTCGCCATCGCCAAGAACGGGTTGCGCGATGTGCTTCCCGATTCGATCAGGCTGCTCTCCGGTCCAGGGTGCCCGGTCTGCGTGACGAGCAATGCCGACATCGACACCGCGATCGAGTTCGCACGCCAGCCCGGAGTGATAGCCACCACCTTCGGCGACATGATGAAGGTTCCCGGCTCGCGCTCGTCGCTCTCCCGCGAGAAGGCCGACGGCCGCGACGTCCGGATCGTCTACTCACCACTCGACGCGCTCGCTCTCGCAGACCGAGAGCCCGACAAGCAGGTCGTTTTCATCGGAGTCGGGTTCGAGACAACAGCCCCGCTCATCGCGGCGGCAATCAAGCGCGCTGCCGAATCGGGACTAGACAACTTCTCGGTCTTCTCTGCGCACAAGACCGTTCCCGCAGCGCTCGGTGCGCTTGTGAACGATCCCGGGGTGGCAGTCGACGGCCTCATCCTCCCCGGACACGTCTCGGCGATCATCGGCCTGGAGCCGTACCGCTTCCTCGCCGAGGAGTACTCCGTCCCAAGCGTCATCACCGGGTTCGAGCCGGTCGACGTGCTCCAGGGCGTGTGGATGCTCGCACAGCAGCTCACTGAGGGCCGCGCGGAGATCGAGATCGCGTACACCCGCGGCGTGCCCGAGGAGGGCAACCCGACGGCCCGAGCGCTCATCGAGGAGGTCTTCGAGCCCGGCGACGCGGAGTGGCGCGGCATCGGTATCATCCCCGGTACCGGGCTTAGCATCCGCAAGACGTTCGCATCGTTCGACGCCCTCAAACGGGTGCCAGTCAGCCCCGAGCCGCCGAAGGAGGTCACAGGATGCCAGTGCGGCGAGGTGCTGCGCGGCGTGACGCTGCCCTACGAGTGTCGTCTCTTCGCCCGCGCCTGCACCCCTGAGCACCCTGTCGGGCCATGCATGGTCTCCTCGGAAGGTTCGTGCGCGGCGTACTACCGCTATACCGATCACGGCAAATCGTAGCTAGGGACACCGCACCTCCTCGGCGGTCCCGGACGGGAGCCCCATGTCGCAGGATACGATCCTCCTCGCACACGGCAGCGGCGGCACACTCATGCGCCAACTCATCGACGAGGTCTTCGTCACGGGCTTCGGTGACGCTGGCTCGCCCGCGCTCGACGATGCCGCCTCACTCGAGGTGCCGGATGGACGTATCGCGATGTCCACCGATACCTACGTGGTCTCCCCGCTGTTCTTCCCCGGCGGAGACATCGGACGACTCGCTGTGTGCGGCACCGTCAACGACGTCGCGACGTCGGGCGCGCGCCCGCTCTACCTCTCGGTCGGCTTCATCCTCGAGGAAGGTCTGCCTGTTGCGGATCTGAAGCGCATCCTCATCTCCATGCATGATGCCGCGAAGGAGGCGGGCGTGCGCATCGTCACCGGTGACACCAAGGTCGTCGAACGTGGACACGGGGACGGCATCTATCTGAACACCACCGGCGTCGGCGTGCTCGCCCCCGGAGTCGCCCTTTCCGGCTCCAACTGCCGTCCCGGAGACGTCGTCCTGCTCTCTGGCACGCTCGGCGACCATGGCATCACGGTCGTCTCCACCCGTGAGGGACTCGAGTTCTCGACCGACCTTCGCTCCGACGCAGCACCGCTCAAACATCTCGTCGCCGCTGTCCTCGACGCGGCACCCAGTGTGCGCTGCTTCAGGGACCCCACCCGCGGGGGACTCGCCTCGACGCTCAATGAGATCGCAGGCGCCTCCGGCGTCTCGATGACTGTGGAGGAAACGGCGGTGCCCGTGCGCGAGCAGGTGCTCGGCGCGTGCGAGATGCTCGGCTACGACTTCTACCAGGTCGCCAACGAGGGTAAGATGGTCGCAATCGTCCCTGCCGACCAGGCCGCGGCTGCACTCTCGGCGATGCGCTCGGCACCGTACGGCGAGGATGCCGCCATCATCGGCGAGGTCGGGGACTCTCCCGCCGGCACCGTCTACGTACGCACTTCCTTCGGCGCGACCCGAATCATGGACATGCTCGTGGGCGAACAGCTGCCGAGGATCTGCTAGCGGTCGCGCCGCTGCGAATGGCCGGACCGTGACTCCCCTCCTGCGCCCGACCCCCGCCTCCGGGTATGCCCGCATCGTTGCCGCGGCGACCGTGTGGGGTTCGATTGCGCTCCTCGTTCGCGCGACCGGTGCGCACCCTGCGGTCATCGTCTTCTGGCGAGTGCTCTTCGCCGCACTCGCCATCGGCACGTACCTGGGTATCAAGGGCCGCCTGCACGAGCTTCCTGCGCTCTCGGGCCGCATGAAGCTCCGCATTGCGGCCATGGGCGTGCTGCTTACCCTGAACTGGGTACTCTTCCTGGGGGCGCTAACGCTCACGAAGGTCGCCGTGGCGGTGCTCCTCGGGTACCTCGGCCCGGTCTTTGTCGCCGTGCTCAACCCGCTCGTCTCCCGACAACCGTTCGACCGGCGTATCGTGATTCCGCTCGTGCTTGCATTGGCCGGTACGACGGTCATCGTGGGCCCGCAGGACCTCTCGCTCGATGACGGGCGCCACCTGCTCGGAGCGGGCCTCGCACTCGCATCCTCGTTCACCTACGCATTACTCATTGTGTTCGTGAAGCGCCTGCTCAAGGGCATACCGGCAAGCACATATATGCTTGGCGAGTACCTCGTCGCTGCCACCGTACTCCTGCCCGCCGCTGTTCTGCTGCAGGGTCCCATCGGGGGTGTTGAGTGGGCAGCGCTTGCCACACTGGGAGTCGTCCATACCGCCTTCACGGGCGCGCTCTTCCTCACCGGGCTGCGCCTCGTGCCCGCTGACCGCGCCGCGATCCTCACCTACGCAGAGCCGGTGAGCGCCGTGGTGCTCGCAGCCCTCTTCCTCGGCGAGCGCGCGAGCATGACCACGCTTGTCGGCGGCGTAGGAGTGGTCGCAGCCGGCATCATGGTCGCACGCCTGTCCCCCGCCGAAACGGCGACTGTCGAGGGGCCCCCGGTGTCCGTGACCGCCTCCGACGAGCCGGTGGAGACCGACACCCCCGAGGAATGAGCGGCTATACTCGGAAGTGGCCCCACACTACCTCCCTTGCGGGCCGAGGAGGTACCCGATGGATTCCTTGACGCGCCTCATCGAGACGGATGCGGTAACGCGACTCGTCGACCACGATGCGACCTTGTTCTCCGATGACGTCGACATGCGTCAGCCGATACTGCAACGTCTGGGCTGGACCGACCTCGCAGAGAAGGCTGAATCGCGCCTCCCGTTGGTATCGAACCTCGCGGCCGAGGTGGCCCGTGAAGGGGTCACCGATATCGTACTCCTCGGCATGGGAGGTTCATCACTCGCACCGCTCGTCATGAGCGAGGTGCTCGGCCCGGTGGACGGAGCGCCGCGGCTGCACGTGCTCGACACTACCTCGCCTGCAGCAGTGGGCGGGCTGATGTCTCGCCTTGCGCCCAGAACGACGGCGTTCGTGCTGGCGAGCAAGTCGGGCACGACTATCGAGCCCCTCTCACTCTACGCGATCTTCAGGGAGTGGATGGACGAGAATCTCGGCAGAGTAGCCGCGGGCAAGCGGTTCATCGTGATTACCGACCCCGGGACTCCCCTGGAGGCCCGTCGCCAGAAGGACATCATGCGCGTAGCCTTGGCGGCACCCGCCAACGTCGGAGGGCGCTTCTCGGCTCTCTCGGTGTTCGGGCTCTTCCCGACCGGTCTCGCCGGCCTCGACATCTCCGGGCTCGTGGAACACGCACGCGCAATGGAGCGCGCATGCCACGGCCCCGCCGCGGAGAACCCGGGTGCGGAGCTCGCCGCCTGGATGGCGGACGCACACGCCGCCGGCAGGAACAAGCTCACGCTTGTGTCGTCGGCCGGGTACCGCTCGTTCGGGCTGTGGGTCGAGCAGCTCGTCGCCGAGTCGACCGGCAAGCAGGGCACCGGCATCGTGCCCGTGCTAGAGGACGGCGGCGTACCTGTCGAGGCGTACGGCCCCGACCGCGCCATCGTCGTCGTTCGCAGCGAATGGGACGGGCCGACCGCGGCCCACGCGCAGAGCGCCCGAGAAGCAGACATCCCTGTCATCGAGTACGTCCTTGCCGAGCCGATCGCCATCGGCGCCGAGTTCGTGCGCTGGGAGTTCGCGGTCGCACTCACGGGCTTCCTGATGGGGGTCAACCCATTCGACGAGCCCAACGTCGCCGAAGCGAAGGCCGCGACCGGCGGGGTTCTCGACGGGAGCGTCACAGTACCTGCAGCCAGTGCTGACCTCGACGGCACGTGGGCGACCGCTGCGGGAGCCCTGGCTGACGTTCAACCTGCGACAGACCTGCACGGCGCACTGGCGCCACTTCTCGGCTCACTGGAGCCCGGCAGCTACCTCGCCATCCTTGCATACCTCCCCGATGACGAGGGGCTTCTCGCACCGATACGGGCGGCTGCGACCGAAGTCTCATCACGCTGGGGCGTGCCTGTGTGCGTCGAGGTCGGGCCCCGCTACCTGCACTCCACGGGGCAGTTGCACAAGGGCGGGCCGAGGACTGGGGCGTTTCTGATTCTCACAGGTCGGACCCGCGAAGATCACGCAATCCCCGGTGCGCCGTTCTCGCTCGCCCAGCTCTTCCGGGCACAGGCCGAGGGGGACCTGGTCACCCTGGCTGCACACGGGCGGCCGGTCGTGCGGCTCGATCTGCCGGACGAAGGGCCGGAGGCGCTTGCGGCGGTCGTCCGCGCACTCAGCACGACAGGGGGCCCCTCCTAGTCACACAGAAGCGGGCGCGCCACATCGGCACGCCCGCCTGTCGGTACGGACCCGGCCCCTGGGACGTAGGGGCCGGGTCCGCGAATCAAAGAAGCTCCCGGGGTGGAGCCTCTTGCCGGGGGTTACTTCCCGCCGCTCGAGAGCATGCTTCCTACCTTGTCGAGACCCATCTCGCGCTCGTGGCGCTCACTAGCGGTTCCGTGGATCCGCATCCAGATCTCCTCGACGTTCTTGGGAAGCTGTCCATCCAACTTGCTCACGATGATGATGGTGAGTACGGCCGCGGGAAAGGTGAAGAGCGTCGGGAAGGTCAGGCTGCCGAGGAACGGCAGCAGACCTTCGGTCCCGAGGTGCCCGAGCTGCTTCAGGATGTTCATGAAGATGAAGAAGATCGAGCCGCCGCCGCCGACGATCATGCCGGCGATGGCACCGCGCTCAGTCGTCTGCCTCCACCAGATGCCGGTGAGCAGCATAGGAACGAACGCTCCTGCACCGAGCGAGAAGGCCCACGTCACCATCATGGCGATGAGCGCCGGGTACGCCTTATCGAGGCCGACAGCCGGGATACCCAGGCCGATGCCGAGCGCGATGAACGCGAAGAAGAGCACCGACGCCTTACCCACGAAGACCTTCCTGATCTCGGGGGCGCCCGGGTTGATGTACTTCTCATACACGTCGTGACCGACTGCGGACGCGGATGCGATCAACAGACCGCCCGTGGTGGAGAACATCGCAGCGAACGCGCCTGCGGCGACGGCACCCATCAGCCACTCACCACCGAGGATCTGGGCGAGCGTGGGCATGATAGCGTCCGATTTCAGCAGCAGGCCGTCGACGTACGCGGCGTTCGTAGGAGCGGCCCCCGCCCGCCAGGCGTTGTCGATGATCTGACGGCCGGCCAGACCGGCGATAGGTGCCATGATGTAGAAGGTGCCGATAAAGACGAGCACCCAGAAGGTCGAGCGGCGCGCGGCCGCACCGGACGGGTTGGTGTAGTACCGGTTAAGGATATGCGGCAACCCGGCCGTACCGAGCACGAGCGCGAGCACCATGGAGAACTGGTCGAAGTTGTTGTAGCGGTGTCCGGGCTCGTTGAAGAACATGTCACGGAGCGTATGCAGCTTGTTCTTCGCGGGCACGAGCACTCCCGCAGTCGCCTCGGAATCGCCCGCGTCGACGACCGTCTGGACCTCGGCGAACGCCTCCTCGCTCATCGCGCCCTCGGCGGCGGCAAGCAGTGCACCGTCGTCGGCGGTGAGCTCGGCGACTGTATGGGTCTTGACATCGCGGTGGTTCTCGCCGGTGACCTCAGCGAGTGCATTGGGGTACCTGAAACTGCCAGCGGTGAAGGCGAACACGACGACGAGGAACATGGCGGTCCAGAGCCACCAGAACTGGAAGATCTGGTTGAGGGTCGTGCCCTTCATCCCGCCGACCATGACGTAGAACATGATGATCAGAGACACGATGAGAACACCGGTGTTATAGGGCGAGAGGCCGAACAGGCCCGCGCCGACGAGCACCGTCCACGTCGTACCGGCACCGTACATCTGGGGCGCCATATAGAAGAGGCTCGTGAGCAAGACCATGACCACCGTGACGAGGCGGATGCGGTCCGATCCGAACCGCCCATACGCGAAGTCGGCAACCGTATACTCACCGAAACGACGTAGTGCGGAGGCGATGAAGAGCACTACAACGATGAACCCGCCGGCGAACCCGGCGGCGAACCACACGCCGTCAAGACCCGATGCGTACACGGCTGCGGCAACGCCGAGGAACGAGGCCGCCGAGAGATAGTCGCCCGAGATGGCTGAGGCGTTCGCAATCGTACCGACTTTGCGGCCCGCGAGGTAGAAGTCCGCCGTGGTACGGGTGAAACGACGTACGAAGATGGCCAGCCCGACGGTGAAGATCGTCAGACCGATGACCATGACGATGGCGATGATGTTGAGGTTACCCACACTGCTCACCTCCCACGGATGCCACGGCGGTCGCGGCTGCGATTTCGTCGGCCATATGCGAGAGGCGCTCGTCGAGCGCGTCTGCCTTCCTGATGTACGTGTAGCTCAGACCCCACAGGAATAGGTAGTACAACAGGGATACGAACAGGTAGTTGAGCGTGAAACCGCCCCACACGGGGACCGCATACCAGGTCTTCCACCACACCGACATCGCCGGAATGGCCAGGGTCACGATGAAGAAAACGGCCCCGTAGCTGAAGCTTAGCTTGCGCTGCTCGCGGAAGACCACATCGACGCTCTCGATCGTGTCGATGTGGTTCCCATGCTGCACCTGAACGCCCGAGGCCGTCCTCACGGTTCCATCGGAACTACTCGCCATCTCCAAACCTCCTCACCTCTACTCCGCCCGCGTGGACGGCCACTTACATGACGTGCGGCTGACTGGCCGCGTTCCTAGTCGTGCTTGACGACGAGCACCGGTATCGGCGAGCCCTTGACGACGGTCTCGGCAACCGAGCCGAGCGCGATGCGCTTGAGACCGGTCCTGCCGGTGTCGCCGATGATGATCATGTCTGCTTCCCACTCGATAGCTTCGGCCACGATGCGCTTCGCGACGCCTCCCTTGACGACCTCGACAATGCACTCGACACCGTTGCGCTCGCACATCGCCTTAGCGATGGCGAGCCCTTTGATTGAGGGATGGACGCCCTCGAACAACTCCTCGTCCATGGCCTCCTCGGGATACTCGAGCTGCTCGTACCCGGTGTCCACATAGATCGCCTTCAGCGTGGCACCGAACGTCTTGGCCATGATGACCGCGAACTCCGTGGCGACCACTGACGGCTCCGAACCGTCGGTGGGAACCAGGATCCGATCCATCTCGACACATACTTCCTGGATATCGCCAAATTTGACGTCTTCTGCCGCGCCCCTGATGCAGACCTTCATGCGATTCACCTCCTCCTCGGGAACGACGATGTCCCCGAATCCAAACGTCCCACGCCAACGGTAGACGTGCATGACGCCCGGAGCGACGATGGTACGGCGGGTGGATGGAAGGGCTCGGTCAGAGGGGTCATCCCGGCGGTGTACGGTGCCCGGACCTGCAACTGGAGGCGAAAACACCGTTTACCGCCGTCATGCCGCCGTTCGCCGTCGCAGCGGGGCGATCAGCCGGAGCGGTGAACACCGGTGATTGGTCAGAGACGGTGGATGCGGGCGGCCGGCTGGGAGTCGGCGCCGAGTTCCAGCAGCGCCACGGTCGGCGGCGACACCCGCCCGCAGGGCTGGGAGGCGGAACCCGGATTCAGATACAGGATCCCCTGGACCCACTCGACAGCCGGTCTGTGCGTGTGGCCGGTGATGACCACGCCCGCCCGAGTAGGAACAGGGCAACACCCGTACTCGTGCACCGCCCACACGAGTACGTCCCCGACAAGAACCGACGCGGAGTCGGGCAGCGTCGTAGCCCATGCACCATGGTCGGTGTTGCCGCGAACGGCGACGGTGGGCGCGATGGCCTCGAGCTCGGTGAGAACCGCGGGGCTACCGATGTCGCCGGCGTGCACCACCAGATCGACCTCGTCGAAAACGTGCAAGACGCCGGGATTGAGCGTGCCGTGCGTGTCGGAGATCACGCCGATCGTTGCGGGGAGGCTTACCCGCACGCTAGAGTCCCAGCGCTTTCTTGAGCGACGGCACCCGCCTGCGCGAGACCGGTACCTGTGTGCTCTCGCGGTCCTTCAGTGTCAGCAGGAGCGTGCCCCCATACATGGGAACGACTTCGCGGACCTGGGCGAGGTTCACGAGGTACCGGCGGTGGACCCGGAAGAAGTCGCTCGGCTCGAGGCGGTGCTCGAGCTGGGCGAGCGAAATGGTAGACAGGTAGCGCTCGGCATCCGTGTGCAGGTACGAGTAGTCGTCCTTGGCCATGACGTAGAAGATATCTTCTACCTGGAGCAGGAGCTTCTTCCCCGCCTTCTCAACGGGGATACGCTCAATCCGGGCACCCTCGTGAGGCGTGGGCACCAGACGCTCTATCGCGACGCGGAGCCGATCGAGCTCGACGGGCTTGACGAGGTAGTCGGTCGCGGCAACCTCGAACGCCTCTACCGCATGCTCGCTGTGTGCGGTGACAAAGACGATCGAGGGCTGGCGCTCGAGTTCGGCGAGCGCCTCGGCAAGCTGAACGCCCGAGAGACCAGGCATGTCGATGTCGAGGAAGACGACGTCGTAGGGAATCGCCTTGATGAGCTGGAAGGCCTCGGACGCATTGGACGCCTCGCCGACCACCTCGACTCCACCGGCCTCGTCGAGCAGGTACCGGAGCTCGGAACGGGCCGGGGCCTCGTCATCGACCACCAGCGCTTTCAGCGTCATCGGCACCTCCCTGCGCGACATCGTCGGGCGCGATCAAGATGCGAACGAGCGTCCCGCGGCCTAGCTCGCTCGAAATGTGGAGCCCGGAGCCGGGTCCGTAGTGGCCTTTGAGTCTATCGTCCACGTTCTTCAGCGCGATTCCTAGTCCCCGGCCGAAACCAGGCTCCAGCACGCGTGTGACGTCCTCGGGCCGGATGCCCACACCATCGTCCGAGACCTCGATCTCGATCTGTCGGCTCAAACGGCGTGCCCGCACCTCCACATGGAGCACCTCCTCGGGCTTCATGCCGTGCTGCACCGCGTTCTCGACCACAGGCTGAACCGCAAATGCCGGGACGAGCACACCCAGGGTCGCCGGGTCGATCTCCTCGGCCACTTCGATCCGGTCACCGAAGCGTGCCATCACGAAGTGCAGGTAGGTTCTCACGTACTGAATCTCCTTGCCGAGAGGAACGAGCTCATCACCCGCCTCCAGCGTTCGACGGTAGAACCAAGCGAACTCGCGGAGCAGGGCTCGCGCCTGCTCCGGGTCGGTCCGGATGAGCATCGCGATGGTGTTGATGGTGTTGAAGAGGAAGTGGGGGTGGATCTGCGCCTGCAGAGCCTTGAGCTCCATCCGGCACGCCAACTCGGTCTGCCGGTCGAGTTCCGAGAGCTCGAGCTGGGTCGAGAGCAAGCGCGCCAGACCCTCGGCCATGGTGACCTGGGTCTCGTTCAGCAGGCGCGGTGTCGTGTAGTAGAACTTCAGCGTCCCCACTGGCTGACCGCGAACCTCGAGCGGAACCACGATCGCCGCGCGCAGCAGGCAGGTGCGCTCCGGACAGCCGATGTCGGCTTTGTTGTGGAGGATCTGGTGCTCGTTCAGCTCGATGGCCTCGCGCGTCGCCCGGGTCAGAACCGGGCCTCCGACCGCGTGGTGGTCCTCGCCGAGCCCCGCAAAACCGAGGATGGCCTGCGTGTCTGTGATTGCGACGGCGGCGGCCTCTGTCTTGTCGAGCGCGAGGCGGCAGACCGCACCGGCCGTCTCCGTGTCGAGGCCCTTGCGCAGGTATGCGAGCGACTCGTTGGCGATCTGCAGCATCCGGTCGGAGTGCATCGCCTTCAGGTGGTCCGGCCTGCTCACCCAGCGCGCGATGACACTGCCCATCGCGATGAGGGTCAGGCCCCCCAACGCCGTAAGCAGGACCCAGCGGGGAGACGAGGCGCTGATGAGCACCCATGCGGCCACGACCGCGAGCACCGTCACTGCGAACAACAGCAGCGAATCGAAGAGTATCGTGCGCCTCGGCGTCATAACTGCTCTCTCACTCCCTGCTCCGCTTCCCGGCGAACCCGGTCTGCCTCATGAGGAACACGACCCGACCGGTGAGCTCGGTCAGCCCCACCTTGCGGTAGAGCATCCGTGACGCGAGGTTCTCCTCCTGCGTGCACAGGCTCACCATTCCCACGCCCGTTCGCACCAGAAACGAGAGAGCCTCGCGCAGGAGCGCCTCACCGGTGCCCAGATTCCGGGCTGACGGCTTCACGGCCAAGCGCCCGAGCGTCCCACTGTCCCGCACGATCGTTGCCAGAGTATATCCGATGGGCCCCTCCGGGCCCTCTGCGACCACCAACCTGTCCTCCATCAGATAGCGCGCGAGGCGGTCGGGGTCGTAGCGCCAGAACTCATCGAAGCACTCCGCGTCGATGCGTACGAGTGCGGGCAAGTCGTCTGCGAGGACCTGGCGCAGGCGCACGCCCGGGGCGGGATGCGGCTCCTCCGGCTTCCATGCGCTGCGATCGAGGCGGAGCGCGATGATCGAGCCGTGGACCGAGAGCCCTGCGCGCTCGTAGACAGGGGCGACGCCGACAGCGACCAGGGGGCTGAGCAGGCGTCCGTAGCCCTGGCCCGCAGCGACGCGCGCTACCTGCTCCACCAGCGGCGGGACCCTGTCGCCAGAGCACCACAGGCCCCGCATCGCGAGCACATCGAGGTGCGAGCGCCACTCCTCGAGCACGACCGCTTCGCCCCGACCCGTGACCTGGACCCTCCACGGAGCCTCGGAACGAAACCTCTGGAAGCGGGCGTGCGAATCAAACAGGTGGGCCGCGTTGACCGCCGGCCATACCACATCAGCCTCGTCGGCAGATGCCGGATGGAGTGTCGACGGACTCACAACACGCCCGTCTCCGTGAGACCCATCACTACTCCAACCGATGCCAGGAACAGAGCGAACACCGTGCGAATCGTACGCTCGCGAGCCGCAAAGGCCAGACGAGCGCCGATGATGGCTCCGGGCACCACGCCGACGGTGAGCGCGAGGGCAAGACCGATGTCGACGTGGCCGAGGGCCCAATGAGTGATCGATCCGGGCACGGCGAACACCGCGACCGCCACAAGGCTCGTCCCGATTGCACGCTTGATCGGGAACCCGTTGAGGCGATAGAGCAGCGGCACGAGTACGAATCCCCCGCCGAGACCGAGGAAGCCCGAGTATAGGCCCGTCGCCATTCCGAGCAACGCGGGGCTTCGGACCCGACCCGAGACGTTATCGGGGCCGCCGCCCGCAACAGACAGACTGAAGCGCATCATGTCGACCGCGACGGCCACGATGACCACCGCAGTGATGATGAGGACGGCCCGTCCTCCGACAACCCGGCTCAACAGGGCTCCGACGACCGCTGCCGGCGCGCCCCACGCCCCCAGAAGCAGGCCCGCCCGCACATCTGCGGTACCGAGTCGCGCGTGCGTCATGGCGCCCGCGATGGCCGTCGGGATGATGACCGGCAGCGGCGTGCCTACGGCAACAAGCTCCGGGTAGCCGAGGAGCATCCGGATTGCGGGGGTCGTCACCGCTCCCCCTCCTACGCCGAACGCCCCGGAGAGGAGTCCCGCGCCCAGCCCCACAACGGCGGCCAGCAGCGGGGCGGTCACAGGTCCTCGTCGCCCCGAACGACTGGAAACCGGCCGGTGATCGCACCGCGGTCCACCCGGCGCTCGCCGGTGAAGAGCGGTTTGAGCGCGACGTCGTCCCAGATGCAATCCATAAGAATCGGCCAGCGGCGCTGGAAGTCGAAGTAGTGCTGACAGTGCTCGCGGGCATAATCGGGAGCGTCCCTGAGGGCCACACGCGCGACCCGCAGGTAACGCCCTCCCTCTTTGCGCGAAATCCCACGCAGCAGTGCGGTAAGCTCGGCCCTCCACGATACCGCCGAGGAGATGAATGGCCCGGGGTAGGGCTCCATCGACTCGGGCGTCACCAGTCGCAGGTCGACCTGAGACTTCGCGAACTCGAGCTTACGATGCTCGTAGATGAAGCGGTACACGTCCTGTCTGAACTGGAGCGCCTCGCTCGAGAGTCGCGGAGGGCGGTGGATCAGACACCACTCGCCGTCGATGAAGACGTCCCCACCGTGCATGCGTGCATTGATCACGTAGTCGATGTCCTCACCCCGCACCACCCACGGGTCGAACGAGACGTTGCAGAACATGTCGCGGTGAAGTATCAGACACCCGCCAAACGCGACCGGGGTCGGTGTGATGCGCGGCGGCCTGTCGATGATTGACGGGGCCGCGTTGAACAGATCGTCCCGGCGCCAGAACATGTCTCCGAAGTGCGGCTCCTCATGGCGCTGATAGTTGCCCTCTTCGTCGGTGTAGTAGCCAGTCTTGGCCAGGATGATCTTGCTGCCGCCCTCGTACCGCTCGCCAATGCCCTCAAGTGCTTTGCGCAGGAACGATGGGTCGTCTATGACCTGGTCGTCATCGATGAAGAGCACCGTCTCGCACCCGAACACGGCTGCTGCGATGAGGCCGACGTTGCGCACGGCCCCGTAGCCGACAAGGCTCACTCCGGGGATGAGGTCCGCGAACTCGAGCTGTTCCAGACGTCGGTGCAGCGAGCCCAACTCGGCCGGGCCGAAGACGAACGCATCGATGCCCGGGAAGTCGGCGAGAATCTGGCGGACCCGGTCTTCCGCAGCGTGTTCGACGGAGGGGTCAGTGGCGGCGACGGTGATGACGACGCGCCCGATGCCTTCAAGCTCCTCGAGCGAGCGCAAACAGATTGGGAGGGTGCCGTCGGAGTCGACCGGTGTCGGGTGATCGTAGACGGTGAGCAGGTTCTCGGTCACGCGGCCGCGGCGGCGCGTCCAAAACGTTGGGATAATCACACAGGGGGTCACGTGCGGTCCGCTTTCAGTGTCGCAGGTCGTGCGCAGCATCTCTGCGCGCTACGATTCTACCGCTTCCGCACGCGTGACGTGACCTGCCGGGTCCTCATCGGCATCTCCCGCCATCGATGGGTGCCCCTCGGCGGCTCCCACTACCCCGTCCCTCTCGGCTTCCAGATGCGAATCGCACCGCTCTAGCGCTTCACGCAACACACCGGCGGGCCGCGAGCCGATGAAGAGCTCGTTGCAGATCAGCGCTGCCGGTGTGGCGTCTAGACCGAGGTGCAGCGCGATATGACGGAACTGGTGTAACCGCTCGTCATGCGTGCCCTCCTCCCACGCCTTCTCGAGCTCTTCGCGCTCGATGCCAAACTCGCCTGCGATGCCCAGCAGCACCTCGGATGATCCGATATCTTTGCCTTCGCCGAAGTACGCCCTGAAGATGGCGGCGTGCACCCTCCGGTGCAGCGCGTCACCGAGGTCCCGCGCGACCTCGCCGAGCACGAGAGCCTTATGTGTCTTGGGCAGCAGCGACGGCTGTGAGAGAGGAAAGCCCTCCTTCTTCGCCGCGCGCTCCAGGTACTCGTCCACGCGTTCCGAGTGTCCCGTTTCGTCCTGGGAGAGCTCGATGCCCTCATCGGGCATGGTCGGGCGCAGTTCGAAGGGGACCAGGAAGATGTCGAAGTCCACGTCGAGCTCGGACTCGAGGGTGTTGAACCGGTGCTGGTCCACATAGCAGAAAGGGCAAGCGTAGTCGAAGAACACGAGCACCCGCGGGCGCTCGAAGGCTGTGTGCTCGTGTGAATGCTCCTCAGCCATGCGTAACCCGTCCCTGTCGCTATTCGACGATACCGAGATCCCGCACGCACGCGCCGCACGCCCCATCGACGGTCGAGCGCTCCACTATGGTGTACCCCGTTCGCACGACCGCATGCGCCCCGCATGAAGGACACACCGTGTCCTCGGTGCCTGCCTCGGCGACATTGCCGAGAAACACGAAGTGGAGTCCCTCGGCAACCCCGATGCGCCTGGCCTCGCGCAGTGTTGAGATCGGCGTGGGGTCGAGGTGCGCGAAATCGAGGTAGGGGAAGAACCGTGTGACATGCCAGGGGGTGTCCGGCCCGAGTGCCGCCGCGATCCACGACGCTATGGCCTGCAGCTCCTCCGGCGTGTCGTTCACTGTCGGCACGACGTTCGTGACGACCTCGACGTGCATCCCCCAGCGCTGCTTCGCACGGGCAGCAGCCTCGAACACAGGCTCGGGCGATGGCACCTTGCAGAGCTTCCGGTATGCCCGCTCGCTCGCGCCCTTCACGTCGACCCGCCACACGTCAATGTGCTCACCGAGGTAGTCGAGGCCCTCGGTGGTGATGTAGCCGTTCGTGACCATGATAGTGAACAGGCCGGCCGAGTGGCAGGCCTCCGCGCAGTCGCGGACGAACTCGGCCCATATCACCGGCTCGTTGTAGGTGAAGGCGACGCCCGGACAGCCGTGCTCGATCGCCGAGGCGACCACGTCATCAGGCGTGAGCCGTGCGGTGCGAAGCGAGCCATCCTCGGGGCCCGCGCGGCTGATCTGCCAGTTCTGGCAGTGGCCGCACCTCATCGAACACCCGATGCTTCCGAGCGAGAGGACCACAGTACCAGGGTGATAGTGAAAGACCGGCTTCTTCTCGATCGGATCTGCGGCCAGCGAGGACACGAGGCCGTAGGTGAGCGCCTCCAGTGTCCCGCGCGTGTTGCGGCGGACACCGCACACGCCCGTGTGGCCCTCGGCGATCAGGCAGCGCCAGGGGCAGAGCGCGCACCGGACCCTGTCCCCCTCCGGATGCCACACCTCTGCGACGTGCATGGCATGCCCCCCGTCAGTCGGGAGCGATCATCACCCGATCACGGCCGAGCTCCTTCGACCGGTACAGCGCGCGGTCAGCGACCACCAGCAGCCGTTCAGCGTCCGGAGCTGATGGCCCCGCCGAGGCGAGCCCGACCGAGATGGTGATTGACACCTCACCATTGCGGTCGGGATCGACGACGGCGATCCGTTCGGAAGCGACGGCCGCGCGCAGCTTCTCCGCAACGGCGTACCCTGCGGTTTTGCCGACCCCCGGAAGAATCAGCGCGAATTCGTCACCCCCGTAGCGGGCCGGGATGTCCGTCTCACGCACCGCCTCGCGCATCACGACGCCCACCCTCTGCAGAATGGCGTCTCCTGTGGTGTGACCGTACCCGTCGTTGACCTCTTTGAAGCCGTCCAGGTCGATCATGAGAAGGGTGAGTGGCGCTCCGTAGCGTTGGTAGCGCGCGAACTCGGTTGCCAGCCGCTCGGAGAAGACCCGATGATTCCACAGACCGGTGACCGAGTCGAGCGTGGCTGACTCCTCGAGCGCCGCGTTGTTCCGCTGGAGCCGCTTGTGCTCGAGCGGGAAGCACATGTCCCAGCTCGAGTCACCTGCAAGCACCGCGATCGCATGCTCCACACAGGTGTCGTAGCCACACGCCCCGCAGTCGAGCACCTGCGCGCGATCCAGGAACTCCCCTTCGGCGAGACAGGTATCGATCTCGTCATCGGAGAAGACACGGGTCAGCACTGAAGACGGAGTGAACGTGCGCCCGAGATTCAGCGCGGGCAGATATCCTATCACCGAACGGGTGTCGACTGGTGCGAAAGCGGGGACGGATCGCCCGGCGGGCGTGGCGAACAACCTGCGCTTGGCGTACACCGACAGTTCGGACCCTGTGGCGGGACCGTCAACACATCCGTCACAGTACAGCATGTCGACGATGAGCGGACCGGTCTCGCCTCGCTCGATTGCGCCGAGCAGCTCGCCGATGCTGGCAGGACCTCGCATGGTCACCACGTCCCTGGCGGTCATGTCACGCTCCGCGAGCGTCTGGCGCGGGAACCCATCGGTGAGCGAGATCCGCTTGGCCAGCTGGGGCCCACGCACACCCGTGCTGGTCCGTTCCTCGACGGGCATCCGGGCCTCGGGCCATGCGATCAGACGTTTCAACTCATTGAAGTCGATGGCCACGTCGACCGCCCCTTCGAACAGGGGGTCATCGATCTCGTCCTTGCGCGCGTAACATGGAGACACGTAGACGACCGCCGTGTCGGCAGGATAGAGCGCTTTGACGAGTAGCGCCTGGGCGATGTACGGGGGGACGACGGGCGCCAAAGAATCGACCAGTGCCGGGTGGTAATGCGTGACCCAAGCGACGGCCACCGGGCAGGTCGAGCGCAACACGACCGAGTCGCGCACGTCCGCATGGAGCAGCTCATAGGCCGCAGCGACGATCTCCTCCCCAAGCAACGTCGTCTCGGTCCCGTGGAAACCTGCCTCGTCGAGCGCCCACTCCAGTTCTCCGGGTGACATCGGATGCATCGCCGCACGGAACTCGGTGGCAAGCACCGCCACTACCAGACGGCCGGAATCAAGCAGCGCGCGAACGCGCGGGAGATCGTCGCGTACGACGTGACCGCTGCTGCCACACGCGTCGACGCACTCGCCGCACTTCACACACCGCTCGGGGATGACCTCAGAGCGCCGATCCACAACCCGTATGGCCTGCACAGGACACACCCGCACACAGCCCCAACACTCACGACATGAGTCAGGAGGATTGCCGATGAGGAACCCCTCGGCCGGCGTCATCATCGCTCGTCCGATCCGCCGAGGAGCCCCACCACGTTCGTGCGTCGCATGAGCACGGCAAGCGGCACGCCGAGGCCGTATATGACAGCCGTCTGACCGATGGCGATCGTCAAGACACCGGCCAGGTACGCGGCGAGCCAGCCGGTCCCCGGATCCATGCCCAGGAAGGGCTCCTGGCCGAACCCGAGGGCCGCAAGGAGCACCGGGAGGTAGGCGGGCACGATGAGCGCATTGGCCACCACCGGGCCGGCGAGGGCGACCATCAGCCGGTTCCGGAAGTGCCACGTCCACCAGGCGCCGAGCAGGGTCGCGAGAGAACCGAACACGACGTCGAGCAGGGCGACGGGACCAATCTGTGCGACCAGCGACGCGTTTGCGATCGCAGTGCCGAGCGCGAGCCCTGGTATCGCGGCAGGCGTGAAGAGCGCGACCACCGTGAGCGCCTCGCTCAGCCGGAGTTGGACCGGTCCCCATCCGAGCTGAGCCGGCATCTGCAGCACCGCAAGCGTGAAGGCTGCGTGGACAGCGGCGATCACGCCCGCCTGTGCCACCGACCGCGTCCTGTTCACCACGGTTGTACCTCGCACACCCTAGCCCCTCGGTACGCGGACCGTGAAGACCGATCCTTCGCCCACCGTGCTGGTGACGCCCATCGAGCCGTGCAGCACGTCGACGGTGGTCTTCGCGATAGCCAGGCCGAGACCGAAACCCCCGGTCGCCTCGGTACGCGACGCATCGGAACGGTAGAAACGCTCGAAAATATTGGGAAGATCCTCCAGCGGTATCCCAGCCCCGGTGTCCGATATCTCGAAGACAATCGAGTCCTGTTCGCGCCGGGTCGAGAGTTCGACCCGGCCACCTTCAAGAGTGTACTTGCACGCATTGTCGAGCAGCACCGAGAGCACGTCTTCGACCCGGTCCGGATCGCTGGTCATGAAGAGCTGTCCTTCTGCGGGACCCACGATGTCCAGCCCCTTTTCGTGGTGATGGGTAGCAGCCGCCGCAAGCGCCTCACGGGCCACCGCGTTCGCGTCGAATTGCACCGATTTCACGTGCACGACCTGATCGCTGCGGACAAGCGAGAGCAGGTTGCCACAGAGCCGTGCCATCCGGCGGGACTCACGGTCGATCGCCGCGATGGCCTCGGAGCGCACCTCGGGGTCTTCGCCGCCCCATGCGCGCAGGATGTTCGTGTAGCCCCGGATGCCCGCGACAGGGGTCGACAGCTCGTGTGAGGCGTCTGCCACGAAGCGCGCCTGCATCTCGGCCCTCTGGTGCAACCGCTCGATGAGCCCGTTGATGGAGCGTGCAAGCTCGCCGATCTCGTGCTCGCCCCCTTCGGGGAGGCGGACATCGAGCTGACCCGCATCGACCGAGTCGGCGGTGCGCCTGAGTTCGTTAACCAGCCTGAGCACCCAGCCCATGCTCGTCTGCATCATGACCACCATGATGAGCATTGCGAATACAGCAAGCGCGAACATCGGCGGACGAATCGAGTCGATCACCGCCTCTTCGCGAAACGGGTAGTACGCAACCTCGAACAGACCGGGCTCCCCACCGGGCAACACGACGGGCGTATGCACGACGTGGACGTCGAGCACGGTGGGTCCTATCAGGCCGGAGAACATCGATCCCCGCTCTATTGCCGACGCCGTCTGCTCGCCAAGCTCCAGTGCCGAGCGCCGCTGCCCCTCGATACCGGCCACCACGGCTATGTCTGAGCTCGTCCAGAGCGGCACGAAGTCGGAGTCGAGGATCGCGATCTGGGGCTCGGATGGTGCTCGCTCGCCGAAGATCGTGCTCGCCTGGTCAAGGTACTCCGTCAGGGCGGCCTCTTGACTCTCGGCAGACCACTCCTCGTCCAGCCCTATGTTGCCCTCGGACTCCCTGGCCTGGATATCGAGGACGCGGGCGTTGACGCTCGCAACGCGCACCGGGCGGTCCCGGGCCACCGACGCCATGCTGTCCGTCACGATCATGTACGAGGTCAGCGAGATCCCGCCCACCGTCAGAACGGAGAACAGCACCGATACCGCGAGGAGCCGGGTTCTGAGCGAGGAGCGTTCCATCTAGCTTAGCGCGAAGAAGTAGCCGACCCCGCGGATCGTCTGGATGATCGCGTTTTCACGGTCTCCGATCTTGTTGCGCAGGTGGCAGACGAACACTTCGATGACGTTACTGTCCGTCGATCGCTCGGTCCCCCATACCGCACTCAGAATCTTGTCACGGGGGATCACCGTGCCCGCGTTCGCCACGAGATAGGCGAGCAGGTCGAACTCCTTGGCGGTCAGGTCGAGCGGCTCGCCGTTGAGTGTCGCGCGCCTCGACTGGATGTCGACCTCGACCCCGGAGGC
Source organism: Coriobacteriia bacterium (assembly GCA_014859265.1). Classification (GTDB taxonomy): domain Bacteria; phylum Actinomycetota; class Coriobacteriia; order Anaerosomatales; family SLCP01; genus SKKZ01. Next base: position 3,317 of record JACUUN010000020.1, on the reverse strand, counting down.
ACGCAGCGGCTTGCCGACGCGCTCGTGCGCGGTCCGCTTGAGCAGCGCAGCGATGCGTGAGAGCAGCTCGGGGATCTCGAAGGGCTTGCGCAGGTAGTCATCGGTCCCCGCCTCGAAACCCGACACCACATCCTGGGTCTCCGCGCGAGCGGTCAGCATCAGGATCGGCATCCTGCTTCCCGAGGCGCGGATCTTGCGCGCGACCTCGATGCCGTCAAGCCCCGGAAGCATGAGGTCGAGGACGAGCAGGTCCGGAGGGTCACGGTCGATAACCTCGAGTGCAGCACTCCCGTTGCTCGCCTTCCCGACCCGGTAGCCGGCGTGAGCGAGCTCGAGTTCGACGAAGCGCGCAATCGTCCGGTCGTCCTCGACGACCAAAATCCTCTCGTCAGCCATCACGCCTCCCATGGGGGATAGATCTCCTTTGCCTGATGATACGCTGTCCGCTCACTGGGTGCCCTGCCAGAGGAGCGACTCGGCGATCTGGACGGCGTTGAGCGCGGCTCCCTTGCGAAGCTGGTCCGCAACGACCCACATCGCAAGGCCGCTGGGCACGGTCGGGTCGATCCGCAAGCGGCCGACGTATGTATCGTCGCTGCCTTCCAGAAGCGCTGGCATCGGGTAGAGCGACTCGGACGGGTCATCCAGGACCGTAATGCCCGGAGCTCCCTCCAGCGCCCGGCGCGCCTCGGCCAGTGTGACGGGGCGCTCGAACTCGATGTGAACGGCCTCCGAATGACAGCGCAGCACTGGGACGCGCACGCACGTCGCGATGACCGAAAGGTCCGGGGCGTGCATGATCTTCTTCGTCTCGGCGACCATCTTCCACTCCTCTTTGGTGGAGCCGTCGCCGAGGAAGACGTCGATCTGGGGGATGCAGTTGAAGGCGATCCTGTGCGCGAAATGCTCGGGTTCGGTCTCGTGACTCTCGAGGAACGCGCGCGTCTGGTGATACAGCTCGTCCATCCCGGCCGCACCCGCACCCGAGGCTGCCTGATAGGTCGCCACCACCACGCGATGGATGGTTGCCAGGTCGTGCAGCGGCTTGAGAGCAACGGCCAGCTGGATGGTCGAACAGTTCGGATTGGCGATGACGCCTGCGTGCTGGCCAACATCATCGGGATTGACCTCGGGGACGACGAGTGGCACGTCGTGATCCATGCGGAACGCCGAGGAGTTGTCGATCATGACGCACCCGGCGCCCACGACCGCCTCACGGAAGCGCCTGGACACCGAAGCGCCGGCGCTGAACAGCGCGATGTCGACGCCCTCGAACGAACGATCGGTCATCTCCTCGACGACCAGCTCGCCATCCCCGAACGGAAGTCGCACTCCCTCGCTGCGTTTGGATGCAAGCGCGACCACATCCTCGGCCGGGAACGCGCGCTGATCGAGCACCGTGAGCATCTCGCGCCCCACCGCTCCGGTCGCACCTGCGACCGCGACGACGGGCCGCTCGGGCATCTTGCGGTCCCAAGCCATGTCAGTCTACCCCGCCGCACGCCGGAGACGTCTCGGCGCTTATCTCGTCACTGTCCAGGCCGAAGCTCGCATGCAGGGCCCGCACGGCCTGCTCGACCTCATCAGCCGAGATAACGCAGGAGATGCGGATTGACGAAGTGGAGATCATGTCCAGGTTGACTCCCGCATCGGCCAGCGCCTTGAACATCTGGGCAGCCACGCCCGGATGCGTCTTCATGCCGGCTCCCACAAGTGACACCTTGGCTATGGACTCGTCGACGTTCCATGTGCGGGCTCCGAGCTCGGCAACCACTGCCTCAGTCGCGCGCTTCGCCCGGACGAGGTCTTCCTTAGGCGTCGTGAACGAGATGTCCGTGGTGCCTGACTCCGACACGTTCTGGATGATCATATCGACGTTAACGTTAGCGCCCGCGAGCATACCGAAGACGACCGCGGCGACACCCGGACGATCGGGCACGTCGCGGATGGTTACCTTGGCTTCCGAGGTGTCGTGCGTGACACCCGAGATGATCGCTTGCTCCATGGTCTCGTCGCCCTCTCTGACGATAGTACCCTCGCTGGTGTTGAAGCTCGAACGGCAGTGGAGGACCACCCCGTGATTGCGCGCGAATTCGACAGCGCGCAGCTGCAACACACGCGCACCGGTGGCCGCCATCTCGAGCATCTCCTCATAAGAGATCTTATCGATCTTGCGTGCCGAAGGAACGACGCGCGGATCGGCCGTGTAGACACCGTCGACGTCGGTGAGTATCTCGCAGACGTCAGCGCCGATGCCTGCGGCGATGGCGGCAGCCGTGGTATCCGAGCCTCCTCGGCCGAGCGTCGTGATGTGACCGTCCTCGGTCACGCCCTGGAAACCCGCGATGATGACGATGTGGTCCCGCTCGAGCGCTTCGCGCACCCGCTCGACGCGCACCTCGCGTATCTTGGCCTTCGTGTGGCCTGCATCCGTGACGATGCCGACCTGTGGCCCCGTGAACGAGATCGCCTCGTGGCCGAGCGAGTGAATGGCCATCGCGAGGAGCGCGATCGTGACCTGCTCGCCGGTGGCGAGGAGCATGTCCATCTCCCGCTCGGACGGCTCGGGGCAGATTTCCTCGGCCTTGGCCACGAGCTCGTCGGTGACGTCCCCCATCGCGGAAACCACCGCCACGACGCGGTCGCCTGCCTCCTTGCGGGCGATCAGGCGCCGGGCGACGTTCATGATGCGCTCGGTCGTTCCAACCGAGGTGCCGCCAAACTTCGTGACGACCAGGGCCATCGAGATATCTCCGTATCCGGTGCGAGACAAGGGGCGTTTGGCCCCTTGAAGGTTGCGCCATAGTGTAGCACCCGTCACCGGACAGGACAGCGGTCAGACGCTGCGATCGATGGGTTCTGCTGCGAGGTCTAGCCCGTCTCCGCCGGGATGGCTCCGGTGATGGTGTCGATGCGGATCCCCTCGTCGTCACGGGACGGGTTGATGATGAGCGGGCGCGACTCGCGCATGACCCAACCCGCCATCGAGGTCTCGATCTGTGCCTCGGTCACCCGCTTCGGGGTGGTGCCACGCCGAGCGCGTATCTCCAACGAACTGCCGTCCCAATCACTCATCGTCACGTATCCGGTGTCGGCCCCGCAGACCCGCAAGGCTGAGTCCAGCGCACCCTCGAGCAGTGCGTCGAGTTCGAGAGCCACGAAGACGCATGCGGACACCAACGTCCAGATTCCGAGTGCAGCCACCAGGGTGCGGCCCGGGGCCGACCCGTAGCCGGGGATAGCCGCAGCGAGCACGAGGAGCGAACCGGCACCACGCATGCCCCTCCCCGTCATGCCTCATGAATGAGGTCACTAGC
>JACUUN010000092.1 GCA_014859265.1 Coriobacteriia bacterium | reverse complement strand
TGAAGACTTCCGGCGTGCTTGCTATGGCAGGTTCGAGATGTGCGAAGGCCCCCTCGGAGAGCCACGCCGTCACCTGCTTTGGCTTGCGGAGACCATCCCACGAATCCTCACTCTTCGCCTCGACGAGCAAGTTCACGATTGCTCCGAAGTCGGCGAGGTGATCTGGGTGGTCATGCGTGACGATAATTGACGATATGTCTCTGAGCCCAAAACCCTCTGCGAAGAAGTTCTTCACGAAGCCGTACCCGGGGTCAATTGCGATTCCTGAGTGGATTCCTTCCGTCGATGGCCCGTTCCGATAGAGGAAGTATCCTCCGCCCTCAGATGCAGCCATAGCTGGCGTGAATGAATTCCATCTCTGTAGTATCGCCAATCGCCAACCTGGAACCGCGTCATGTCTTCGTCTCTTGCCCTGCAAGCGTGTGTCGATTTCGTCTTGGTTGTGCGCCCTGACCAGGTCATAGTAGTGCGTCAACCCGCGAGAGCCGCGCTCCAATCCGAAGAGCGGGAATGAATCGTTGCTCGAGACCAGGTTGTGCACGCATGGCGCTGGAGAGGACTCCGCCTCTGCTGCATCACTCGGGTCTGGGTCCGGCCTTACGCATCGATACGCACCCCTGCCAAAGCTGAAGCGGAGCTTCATGCCGCACCACCTGCAGGCAGAACCCGTATTCTTGCTGTCGTCGGGGATCAGGAACGCATCGTGCAGGAACTCGTGGAGTCGCAGGTGAAGCCGGTCCGGGGTTTCGCGCATACCGGAGTTGACTATGGGAAGTAGCGACTCTTCGCTCAGGCTCGCTTCGAGCTCCCGAAGCCGGTGCTTGAACTGCTCTGGAAGCTCGCCCTGCTTGCCATAGCTTAGAAGTCCGGCAGCGACGCCTCTGATGTAGCCAGCTAGCTCGCTGGTGTGCTCTTCGAGTTCTGTCCGCCTGTCACCCTCGCCGCGGCATTGCAGCCACCGGAAGTGGCCCCAAAGCTTCTGGGATTCGTCCAAGAGTCTGACACGCGTCTCCACCTTGTGGTCACGCCACTGGTCGTCGCAAACCAGCTCCTGGGCAGCCTCTCTGAATTGGGCCAGCCCGGTCGGCCAGTCAGCTGCATCAGGAAGTACAGCGTCGAAGTAGCAGAATGCTGGCTCTACGAGCAGAGCATCAACCCGTCGACTGAAGTCAGCGAGCCCAGTTTTCAACAGTTTGTCGAAGAAGAGTCGGACTTCTTGGCATTCGCGACCCAAGTTCTCCAAGAAGCTCTTCTTCGCGCTGCGGACCACTGCCGCGCCATCGGCTTCACCCTGCTGCGCGCTCGACATCCTGTCCAGTAGTCTTCGCGCCAGGCTACAGCGTCTGTTGCACTCTCCAAGTCCCTTCACCCACTCAGCAATAGCCTGGTCGAACTCCACCCGATCCAACCGCGCCATGACGACACGTTCCCTCAGTAGCTCGAGCTTCCGGTGAGGACAAACGCATCGCTCTGATTCAACAGACAGACGCTGGAGTTGGAGGCCGAGCGTAGGTGCTGCTCTCCAATCGCCGCCGCCATCCCAATCCGGAGGGCAGGGAAGGGGTGTGCTATGGGGCGACATGATGTGCTCCCATGTCATTCTCACTCTTCTTGACAATCACGTCGTTCCGGCAACGCTGATACGGAGTGAGTCCCGCTTCCGCGACGCTCGGCAGCTGGACCCCTGCGTCATGGGCTCGCTGAAGGTTGATTAGCGTCTCCGCTGCTTGCAGCGCAGCCGGAACACCGAGATACGTCCTGAGAAGGGGCCAGTCCGTCGCGTCCCATCGAAGATCTGACAGTGGCTCGCCTGCCGGTTCGAAGTAGTAGGAAGGCTGCGGGCAGTCGCTCCGTCTCTTCTGGCTCAGGTAGTCTGCAACTTGCCCAAAGAGCGCCAAAGCCTCCTCATGATCTCTGGTGTGGAGCCGGCCTTGGGCCTTATTGTAGAGGGCCAGAAGTTCATACGGAGTCTCCCCTTTGCCATCGCCATTCGGCCTTTGGTAGAAGCTACTGACGACGGTCTGGACCAATTGCGTCGCCTCGTCGGAATACGCAATCGATCGCAAGCCAGCCGAACAGGTGGCAACTTCACAGAGGTACAGCACCCTGAGCAGGAACTTCTGACGATCCTCGGTCGTGACATCTCGCGACCCCGACCCTGACCCAATGAGAACCAGCGGGACCCTCGGCATACTCTTCACTAACAGTGATGCCAGCTCGTCGAGAGCCGCCTCTGACATAGACCCACCTGCTCGCATAAGGCGGTTCCTGGCAAGCTTAGCTATCAAGAGACATCGCCATGCCTCGCTCACGTCTGAGCGTCCGTCCGGCTCGAGAAGCTCAGGCAGCAACTCTCTCACGCCATCTGGAAGTGTCCACCCAGGCACCCCGCTGCCAGCCCCCGGTTCGAGATTCAGCGCGACCGGCAAGGCGGCGGCCGCGTCCGAACCCAATCGAAGGCGGGTTCTCTCCCACTCTCGCCGAGGCACACGTCGCCTGTTGGGACTTCTCAGAATGATAGGCTCGTAGCTGACAAACAACGTCTCATCGAGTGCCTCCAGTTCGACGCCGACCAGGCCGATACCGCACCCCCCGGCAGCCTGGTAGTCTTCTTCATCGACCTGAATGTCATACAGGAGCGCGAACGTCTCGAGCGCGCGGAACACCTTCCAGTCCACGGCAGCAGCGCCTGTCAGCTAGCGGCAGCCGTGGCAGGAGGAGCACTGCCGGCAGGCCAGCTCCTTGTTCACGTTCTCTACGCCGCGGAGCGGGAACTTCATCTTGTCCTGCTTCCAGATCTGGGGCTTCTCATATGCCTTCGTCTTCTTGCTCGCCATCCCCTACGCCTCCTTCGTTACGAGTCCGTCCTCAACACAGGTCGCCAGCAGCTCTTCGATGTCAGCCATCACTTCGGCCTCTTCGATGCCGTACTCCTCCGAAACCCGCCTCGCAAGCACGCTTGGCTCGACAGCTGCCTCAAGTCCCCGCAGTACCTCAAACGCAGTCTCATTGACCTCGAAGTGACTACCGCTCTCCAGGTCAAAGACCCAGAACGTCTCTGCTGGTCCTTGCCGCAGCCGCAGGCTTGGCTTCAGGCGGTACACTTCTGGCTCCTCCAGCAGTGCGGATCGGGACCGCAGCAGTCACCCGAGGTGGAATACGCCATTGCCCGGCACCCTCGGCAGACAGCGGCGAGATCGCAGGAGCCGCAATCCTCGAGGTTAGCCGGCTCACGGACCCTCCACAGGAAGTCCGAGTCGTACCAGATCTTGAAGAGGCCGTCGCGGAGAACGTGGCCGAGCGGGATCGGCAGACGACGGCAGGGATAGACGGTTCCGTCGTGCATGACCGTGAGCGCGTTCGTGCCCACGGAGCACATCGCGCCCACCGTCGGGTCCTCGCTGTCCACGAGGGCGAATAGCGGGCGATACATCAGGACCCGCAGGCGCCGCTCGGCAACGCCGAGAGCATGAACGAGCTCGAATGTCTCTCGCGCCTCCCTTGGCGTCAGCATGGAGTCGTGGATCTCGGCGCCGGACCCCTCGGGAATGAAGCGCTCCATGGCGAAGGTATCGACGCGGTGGGAGGCAAGCAGGTCTAACAGTTCCGGGAGCGAATCCTTGTTTCGCTTCGTGATTGTCGTCATCACTGCGACCTCGACGCCCTCGTCCTTGAGCTGGTCGATTGCGGCGAGGGTTCGATTGAATGCCCCCGCGCCCCGGATGGCATCGTTACTGGCAGCCGAAGGACCCTCAAGCGACAGCTGGACGCGTCGGAGCTTGGGCGCCCGGGACATGGAGCGGACGTCTTCGGCCGAGAGAAGTGAGCCGTTCGTGAGGATATCGTAGTAGCCCACGACGTCGCTCGAGTCGAGGCGCTCCATCAGCGCGAACAGCTCCTCGCGCCTCATGAATGGCTCACCGCCAGTAAGCGAGAAGGAACCGATCCGATTCCACGCGTGGAGCGCTCTCTCCATCTCGAAGAAGACAGCTTTGAGGTCGGCTAGGGTCAGTTCGCCTGAAGAAGCATACGACTCGTGGTAGCAGTGGGCGCAGCGCTGATTACACCGCTCAGTGAGGTGCCACTGAAAGTAGAACTCGTCCCCCGCCGGGATCTCCACCGGTCACCCCAAGAATACGTTCAGGTTTTCCGCGTCGCTCGGATCCGTCACCAGCTGTGAGCAGGCAGTACTTCGAGGAGCGGCCGATGACGTGCCAGGTGTTTCCATTGAGAATACACCCGTCAGGACCTGGCGGATAGCCTCCCTCGTTTGGCCCGGGACGGGTCTTCAGCCTTTCGACGGCACCCCGCTACTAGGCCTCGACCAACTTGATCTCGCTCTCGCTGAGATCGTAGAGGCGGTAGATGACGCCGTTCATTTCGCGTTCCGCGGCGTCGATCTCGGCGTCCAGCGCCCGAATGTCGTCGTCGAGCTTGACCACCTGTTCACGCAGCGATCGATTCTCGGTCGTCCTCAGCGCGAGCAGGGACTTCATGAGCGTCTTCGCCTCGTACTTGTCCGTCACGTTCGTCGTGCGGGCTACCTGACGCCATTGGGCGGCGAGGAACGCTGCATCGACCTCGTCCTCGTACACTGTGACGATCTCGGCGCCTCCGGCAAGGAAGCGGACTTCGCCGCCATCTCGCTCGACGGAAAGGCAGACGCCGCCTGGAAGAGCGGCATCGATCCTCTCAAGATGGTCCTCGAGCCTCGCCGCGCGGGTCCGCTTCCCCCAAGCGGACCGCTCGCGACCCGCCAGACTCGCCGGTGCCTCCATCGCCAAGACCGCCGCGGGCTTCACATCCCCCCACAACCAGCCCTCCTCGCGGACTTCATCGACGCACTGCGCGCTCTGCAGCCGTCGTTGGAGTTCAGCGATCTTGTCGCGACGCGCCGTGTGGAGCTCTTGGAGTCGCTTCGCCTTCGCTCCGACGTCCGCCTTCTCATCGTCGGTGGCGTCAGGAACGGGGAGTGGGGCAATGTACTGCTTGTTCGCCTCGAAGTAGCCCCCGCCTTTGGGTTTGGCAGATGCTCCTATATCGTGTCAATCCCTCCAAGCCCCCTCAAGTCGAGCACGATCG
>JACUUN010000091.1 GCA_014859265.1 Coriobacteriia bacterium | reverse complement strand
AACCTGCGCAAGAAGATAGAGCCCCATGGTGCGGTCCCGCGCTACGTTCTCACCGAGCCGGGAGTCGGCTTGCGCTTCAGCACCAGGTAGACAGGTCTTTACGCGTTCTTTGCACGGACAGCCGATTCCTTCACGCAACCTGAGCGGGCCTGCGAGTAACATCGACTGGTTGGTTCAACCCATCCGGCGATCGGAGTGAGTATGGCCCGCACCACTCGGGAAATCTCACGTTCGGCTATCGCGCGCCCGCTGGCGGCAATCGGCACGGAGGTCGCGGCTCTGGCAGTGCTTGCATCCATAGCATTCTTCATCGAGATGATGGTCAGGTGGGCTTTGAGGTGATTCGCCCGCGGCTTGAGGACCACGTCCTCGTCGCGTCCTACACCGGGCGGGTGGTCGTCGGCGTCGGCATGCTCATGTCTATCCCGCTGGCAACCGCGCTGCTCTTCGGGGAGTGGGAAGTCGGCGTCGATTTCGGCATCGGCATATTGACGTGCATCGCCATCGGGCTGAGTCTGCAGACCGCGTTCCGCACGCGACGTGAGCTGAGGCGCAGGCACGGGCTTGTTGTGGTGTCGGTGTCGTGGCTCGTCGTCACGGTCCTCGGTGCGATTCCCTTCTGGCTTTCGGGGCACATGAGCTCGTTGCTCAACGCTGTGTTCGACGTGATGAGCGGGCTTACGACCACCGGCCTGTACCTTATCGAGGATCTCGACCATGTTTCGTACGGCCTGAGCATGTGGCGATTTGTGCTGACGTATGCCGGCGGCATGGGCATCGTCGTTATCGCGCTCACCTTCTTGTTTCGGGGAACGGTCGGTGCATACCAGCTCTATGTCGGTGAGGGCAAGGAAGAACGGCTGCTCCCTAATGTCATCCACACGGCCCGGGCGATCGGCTCGGTCAGCCTTGCGTGGCTCGTGGTGGGCACAATCACGCTCTCTACCATTGCCGTGGCGCTGGGTCAGCCGCCTGTCCGTGCTCTGCTGCACGGGCTGTGGGTGTTCATGGGTGGGTTCAGCACGGGAGGGTTCGCGCCTCAGTCGTTCAACACGTTCTGGTATCACTCACCGGCCTTTGAGGCTGCGAGCATCGCAATCTTCGTGGCAGGGTCGCTCAACTTCGCTTTGCATTGGGCGCTCTGGCGAGGAGAGCGTGCCGAGATCAGGCGTAATATCGAGGTCGTCAGTTTCGCGATGACATTCGTGGTGCTCTTCGCAGTCGTCTCAACCGGGCTTGCACGCGCGGGCATCTATCCCGATGCGGTCGTGTTCTTCCGTAAGGCCTTCTACCTTCTCGCTTCGGCCCACACGACCACTGGTTTCGGGACCATCTACTCGCGCACGTTCGTAGTGCAGTGGGGTCCCGTGGCGATGCTCGGTGTGATTGCCGCAATGGTGATTGGCGCGTCTGCATGTTCGACCGCCGGCGGCATCAAGGGCTTCCGTATCGGGGTGATCACCAAGGTGTTCGTCGAGGACATCCGGCGGATGGTATCGCCCGACTCGGCGGTCATTACTGAGCGCTACCACCACATCCGCAAGTACGTGCTCTCGGAGCACACCGTGCGTTCGGTGCTGACGATCACGGTCGCATTCCTCACGATGCACTCAATCATGACACTCGTCGGTGTCATGAACGGCTACCCGGTCATCGAAGCTGCATTCGAGGGCGCATCGGCCGCATCCAATACGGGGCTGTCATGCGGGGTGCTCTCTCCGACGATGCCAGGCTCGATGCGCGTTGTCTATACGGTAGCCATGTGGCTCGGACGCATGGAGTTCCTGTCGGTGTTCGCGCTGGTCGGTTGGGGCATCGCGATGGTCAGGGGTCGTTAGTGAGGACCCGACCGACAATCGCGTTCCTCGCGGTGGCGCTCGCGGTGCTCACCGGTGCAGCGGCACCCGCTCATGCCGCCCCGAAGGTCTCCAGTGGCGACCTCGTCGAGCACGCCGACACCTGGGACGGCAAGCGCGTCCTCTTCGAGGGCGAAGCGATCGGGGACGTCATGGTCCGCGGCCCACTGGCGTGGTTCCATGTGAACGACGATGCCTACTCCGATCGCCCTATACCGGCCGGCGGGCTCCCCCAGGGCTACAACTCGGGCCATGCTGTGCTCGCACCGGCTGAAGAGTCCGCCCGGGTGACGACGTTCGGCAGCTATCGCGCACGCGGAGACATCGTGCGCGTAACGGGCATCTTTCAGGCGGCCGACCCGCGACACGGGGGCGACATGCTCATCGAGGCAGAGAGCATTCAGGTGATCGAGCGGGGATACCCGATCGATCGCGATGTGCCGCGCTGGAAACTCATCGTGTTGGCCACACTCATGCCGGTTGCCGGTGGCGCGTACCTTGCGTTCAGATACCGCTTCAGGGCTCTGCCCAAGTAAGGGTGCGTACGTGTGACGCGCCATCCCAGGGCTTCTACCAGTCAAGCAGCCGGTGCTGCCCCTTAAGCGAACGAACGTGCGTCGCGTCCTGGACGACCTCGAGGCAGCCCCGGTAGGCACCGCCTGTGTCGCGCATCGCGAAGTACCGGATGTGGACGAAGCGCCCGCCGATCTCGATCCAGAACTCGGCCACGTCCTTGGTGCCCGCCTTGAACTCGGTGAGAATCTGCTCGACTTTGTCCACGCTCTTGGGCGGGTGGCAGTTGCGTACCTCGCGTCCGATTGCCGCGGGGCTGCGGGGGAAGACTCGCTCGCCCTCGGAGTAGAAGCGCACGCGATCGTGCTCGTCGACGAAGCTCACATCGAACGGCAAGGCGCGCACCATGAGGTCGATCTGCTCGAGCGTGAGCGCACCGGTAGTGAGCGGGAGTGCGCCGACGCTGGTCTTCTCGGCGGGCGTCGCGGTTGCCGCGGTCGTGGCGGGCGGCTCGATCCACGCGAAGCCGATCTCGGCCTCGCCGGCTGCCATCGATTCCCACTCGGCGTCGCTCAGTGCATCCAGCGCGGTGGGGAAGAGGATCTTCTCTTCCTTGTAGACCATGTCTTCGACCATGCCGAGGACCTCTGGGGTGTCGCTCACAAGGTAGCCGACGTCGCCCTCGGCAGCCGCTGAGCGTAGCTGCTTGATACGCGCACGGATGTCGTCGTCGAGTGCCCACATGACCTTCGTGGGGCCCTCAATGCCGTGAGTCTCCAACAGCGGAAAGAGCTGGTTCTCTTTGCGCAGGTAGTGGATGTCGAGTACGGAGAGACGGTCGAGTGTCGCACGTGTGGCCTCGAGAGCGGCCGCACGCTCGGCATCGTCGTCGGTGGCGAGTCCTTCGACCGAGCACCTGAGTTCGTTCACGACCTCGGCGAGCGCCTCGTTCTCGCGCCGGTACGTCTCGACGGGATGGCCCGGGGACAGCGGGACCTCTGCTTCGACAGGCTCGCGCTCGAGCGCGTCTTTGAAGACGGTGACGTGCACGTCGCAGAGACGCTGCACCTCCTCGACGGGCATGCCCTCGGCGATTAGCGCCTGCTCCATTGCGGCGATCTCTACCGCGTCGATCTCGGCGGTGAGCACATCGAACTCGGCCTTCACGTCCGTGACGCTCGCGCCATCGTGAAGCTTGCGGATGATGGCCTTGAGCTGCTCCTGGCGTGCTGCCCGGGCAGCGGGGTCTGTTGCGGTCCCGCTGGCGGCGCCCTCCGCGTCGCCAGCGTGGATCTCGTGCCGCGCGATCTCGTTGGTCACGTCGTCGATCAGCTCTTCGACGCCCATCTCGCCCATCTCGGCGACTGTGGCAAGGGAGGCCACGCGTGCCACGGTGTTGCGGAGCACGGGGTTTCGCAGCTTCGCGAACTCGGGTCGCAAGCCCGCCAGGAAGTCGAGCAGGTACGGATAGGTCTCGAGAAGGTGGTGGATCTTGGTCTCGCGCGTGATCTGCATGGAAGGGCTCCTCTCGATGGTCCGAGGTGCGGCTGCGAGGCAACGCCGCTATCCGGTGTGTACCCCATGAGGGAGGAGCGTTACTTGACGCGGGTCAAATCCTGATAATAAAGGTAAGGATTATGGTGTTTCCGCCCCTGCACCCGCTTTGGCGAGGAAGACGAGGGTGAGACGATCGTGCACGTACTCGGTGCGTTCGCGCGTGTAGCCGAGCGATTCATAGAGGTGCAGCGCGGGCGCGCTGCGATGCCCGGTGAAGATCTTGAAGCAGGAGGCCGAGGGGAACCGCTCTTCGAGCGCCCTTGCGAGCGCACGCCCGATCCCCCGGCCCTGGAGCGTCGGCTCCACCACAAGCCTGCCCACGAGGCAGCTCCCCTCGCGCATCTCGCCGCGCACCGAGCCGATGAGGGAGCCCGCGTCGTCCTCGGCCACAAGCACGACTCCCCGTTCCATCGCATCGAGCACTGTGTCGGCGGTGTCACCGAGCGGGGGAAGGGTGTCGTCGGCGTAGAGTGCGGCCTGCTGCGCGAAGGCCCGCCGGGTGAGGTCGGCGATGGCGGCCGCATCGGCAGGCGCGGCGTCGCGGATCGAGACGGTCGGATCGCTCACTCCGCACCTCGCGGCCCGACCGTTCGACCCACGGAGAACGCTCTTGCCACCACAGGCCCCAGGCCGCGGTACTCGCGTGAGCCGGCGATGTAGATGAGCGGGTCGAGAAGCCCGACGTCGACCTTCTCGCCGGTCTCATCCAGCACGTGCTCGTCGGCGTGCGTCTCGACGACCTCGCCCACCACGAGGGTGTAGTGCCCGATCTCGTGCATCGCGGTCACCCTGCACTCCATGTTGTACGGGCATTCGGCGACAATCGGGGTGGCCACCACCGTTGCCGGCATCGGAGTGAGGCCGGTGTCGGCCCACTTGTCGGCCGTCCGACCGCTCGTGATGCCGCAGTAGTCGACCTCCGGTGCCATGCTCACCGGCGGGATGTTCACAGTGAACTCGCCGGTCTCACGGATGAGCCCGAGCGTGTGGCGCGAGTCGCGCAACGCCATCGCCACGCTCGGCGGTGTGCCGGCTCCGATGCCAATCCAGGCCACCGCGAGCAGGTCGGACTGGTCGGCCGTACCGCCTACGACGAGCGGGCAGGGCATCGGATAGAGACGGTCCGAGGGACCGAGGCGCTTCTTCACGGGGAGCTCCTTCCGGCGTGCAATCGCGGCATCTGCCGAGTGTATAGCAGCGCCGCAGCGCGCAGGAAGCGCACCGTTTCGGTGCGGGTGCCGCCC